>NZ_JBOHGB010000024.1:0-64624 GCF_050699935.1 Actinophytocola sp. | reverse complement strand
GGGTCGCGCCGGCCGCCCGCACCCGCCGGGCGGCCGCCGGCAGGTCACGCCGCTGACCCGCGCGGCTACGTGTCGTTCCCGCGGGCCAGCCGGTCGTACACGCTGTCGCCGTCCGACGACGGCCGGGCACGCTCCGCGTCGAGCGCGGGCATGACGATCTGCTCACCCACCAACGACTCGAGCTCGCCGGCGCTGTGGTGATCCAGCGACCGCCCGGTGTCGATCAGCCATTTGATCAGGCGTACCGAGCGCGCCGGCCGGGCGGCCAGGTCCTTCGCCATGACCAGCGCGCGATCGAGCTCGGTGTCCGCCGGTACGCAC
Organism: Actinophytocola sp.; assembly: GCF_050699935.1. Lineage (NCBI taxonomy): Bacteria > Bacillati > Actinomycetota > Actinomycetes > Pseudonocardiales > Pseudonocardiaceae > Actinophytocola > Actinophytocola sp. Next base: position 64,303 of record NZ_JBOHGB010000024.1, on the reverse strand, counting down.
TCGTTGACCAGTCCGATGCGCCAGGCCTCCCGGCCGTCGACCAGTTCACCGAACAGGTGCAGCTCCTTGGCCTTGGACGGCCCGACCAGACGCGTGGTGCGCTGCGTACCGCCGACGAACGCGATGCCGCCGAACTTGACCTCGGGCATGCCGATCAGCGCTGCCTCGGAGATGACCCGCAGGTCGCAGGCGAGGGCAAGCTCGCAGCCGCCCCCGACCGCCATGCCGTTGATCGCGGCGATCGTCACGTACTCCGCGCTCTCGATCCGGTCGAACAGTCGCTTGATCTCGCGCAGCCACCTGTCCGGCTTGCCCCCTTCGGTCAGGTCGCCGCCGCTGCAGAAGTACTTGCCCGCACCGGTGACCACGAGTGCCCGCAGCTCGCCGTGGGACTCGTGCTCGTCGAGGATGCGATTGAGGTCGGCCACCGCGTCGGTGTCGAACGCGTTCGCGCGCTCCGGCCGGTTCAGCCGGACGAGCCGAACCGACGACTCACCGCCGACCCACTCCGCGCTGATCATCCCCATCATGACTCCTCCCTGTGCCGGACACGCGGCTGAGCAACGCCGGGACGTGGCGTGCCCAGCCCGCGACGCCTCGTGGAGCGCTCGTGATGAAGATCATCACCAGGACGCCGTACACGATCAAAGCCAGCTGCGGCCCGTTCTCCCGGATGCCATCGAGGCCGGTCATGCCCGCGACGGCAGCCGGCAGGTACTGCGGCAGAAAGGTCACGAAGAACGCGCCGAACAGGGCTCCCGGGATCGAGTCCAGCCCGCCGATCAGGATCATGACGATGTAGGACACCGCCAGGGCGAAGGTGAACTGGTCGGTCGTCACGGACCCGATCATGTGCGCGGTCAGCGAACCCTGGACGGCGATGAGCATCGACGTCACCACGAAGATCGACAGGCGGTACCGGGAGACCGGGATGCCCATGGCGGGCGCGGCCCCCTCGTGGTCGCGGATGAGCCGCAACGCCCGCCCCGACTTGCCGTACATCAACGCGGCGCAGAGCAGGCAGACCAGGACGACGACGCCGAACAGCGTCCACGTCCAGGCACGCAGGCCCGGCAGGTAGCCGAGATCCTGGTAGAACACCGGCATGATGAACCCGTCCCGGGACACCCGCTGCTGGTACTGCTGGGCGAGGAACAGCACGATGAACTGCGCCGCGAGCGTGGCGAGGGCGAAGTAGAGGCCGCGGATCCGGGACGCGGGCAGCCCGACGACGAACCCCACCACGGCACCGACCAGCATCGCGAATCCCAGCTCGGCCACGAAGCCGAACCCGGCACGGTTGGCGATCACCGACGAGAACGCGCCCACCGCCAGGAACGCCGCGTTGCCCACCGACACCTGACCGGTGGTGCCCATGAGCACGTTCAACGCGACCGCGCCGATGCAGGCGAGCAGTGCGGTGTTGAAGACGAAGACGTACAGCGACGACCTGTCGAGCAGCGTCGCGTCCACACAGGCCAGTCCAATGAGGACCAGTAGCCAGGCGGTCGGCGGCACGGTCCGCAGCAGGCGCGCGCCGCGCGGCAGCCCGCCGCGTCGGGCCGGGGTGGTGTCCTCGCTGACCGCCGACGCGGTGTCCTCGGTGACGTCGGACCGCGGTGTGGTCATAGCCGGTTCGCCTCTCTGCTGCCGAAGAGCCCGTTCGGGATGAGCAGCAGCACCACCAGCAGCAACACGTAGGTCACGACCGTGACGAACTGACCGCCGAGATAGGTGGAGATCAGCGACTGCATGATCCCGATGGCGACCCCGCCGACGACCGCGCCCTCGATGCTGTCGAGTCCGCCCAGCAGGATCACCGGGAAGGCGAACAGCGCCAGGTCGATGATCGAGGAGTTCACCGAGTTGATCGAGCCGTAGGTGATCCCGGCGACCGCGGCGAGCGCGCCGGCCGCGGCCCACGCGCCGACGTACACGTGATGCACCCGGATTCCGGTCTGGCTGGCCAGGATCGCGTCCTGTCCGGCCGCCCGCAGCTGGGCGCCGACCTTCGTCCGCCGGATGAACATCGCGATGGCGATCGCGATCGCGATGCTCACGACGGCCACGGTGATCGTCGCCCGCGGTATCCGTGAGCCGAACAGGCCGAAGCTGCCTTCCGGAATCCACGGCACGGAGAGCTGGTACGGCGTCGACCCGAAGATCAGGAAGATCAACCCGTCGAGCGCCGCGGCCAGCCCCAGGGTCGCGATCACGCTGACGAAGTGCGGAAGGCCGATCACCCGTCGCAGCACGACCAGGTAGAAGACGACGGCGAGGAGCGCGACCGTGGCGACGCTGAACGGCACGATGACCAGCAGCGGCAGCTGGGAGTCCGCCTGGATCTTCCCGACGATCAACGCGCCGATCAGCATGAACTGCCCGTGCGCGAAGTTCAGCGTCTGCGTCGACCGGAAGGCGATCACCAGGCCGAGCGAGATCAGCGCGAAGACGCCACCCGTGGCGAACCCGGCCACGATCGCGACCGTGAACGGACCCATGTCAGTGCTCCTCTCGCGCGGCGACGCCGGACAGCACGTCCTGAAAACGTGACGAGCCCAGCACCTCACGCGTCGGGCCGTGCATGTACACGGTGCCGGCGACCAGCACCAGCACCTCGTCGGCGAGCCGTTCGACCACGTCCATGTGGTGCTCGACCAGCAGGACCGACGCGCGGGAGCGCCGCTGGCGCTCGAGCAGGATCTCGACCAGCCGCTCCTGCTCGGTGGCGTCCAGTCCGGACGACGGCTCGTCCAGCATCAGGCAGCTCGGGTCGCCGATCGCGGCGCGGGCGTAGTCGCAGAGCTTCCGGGGGCCGTACGGCAGGTTGATCACCGGTTCGTCGGCGACCTCCGCGAGTCCCATCTCGTCGAGCAGGTCCCGTGCCTCGGCCCGCATCCGGCGCTCCTCGCGGATGCTGCGCCACGGCCGGACGATCTGGTCCCACACGGAGTAGCGCAGCGACAGGTGGGCACCACCCAGCACGTTGTCGATCAGGGAGTGGTCGTCGACGAGCCGTGGATCCTGGAACGCGCGGGCGAAGCCGCGCGCGGCCAGCTTGGCCGAGCGCACCTGCCCGAGGTCCACGCCGTCGTACCGCACCGTGCCGGTGACCTGCCGCGCCGGGATGAACGCCCCGACGGCGTTGAGCAACGTCGTCTTGCCCGCGCCGTTGGGTCCGACGATGGCGGTGATCCGGTTCTTCGTCAGGCCGCACGTGACGTGTTCGAGCGCGTGCTTCCCTCCGAAGTGGACGGACAGGTCCGTCAGGTCGACGATCGACGCGCCGCCGTCGTCCGGCGGCTTGGCCGATGCCGGGATGTCAGGTGACGCCGGGATGTCAGTAGACATAGTGCCGGGCCATCTCCGCGCCGGCGGCGCGCATGTCGGCGGTCTCACCTTCGCGCACGATGCGCCCGGACCGGATCAGGTAGAAGCGGTCGGCGAGTGCCGAGCACAGTGCCATGCTCTCGTCGACCAGGAGCATGGCCCGACCCTCGCGCACCACGGCCCGGACGGCGTCGTAGAGCACCTGGTGCATGCTGGGATGCAGGCCCAGCGTCATCTCGTCGATGATCAGCATGGACGGCTGGCGGATCAGGGCCCGGCCGATCGCCAGCATCTGCTGCTCGCCGCCGGAGAGCCGGCCGGCCAGCTCGCGGTGCCGGCCGGCGATCCTCGGGAACAGCGTGAACACCTCGTCGAGCCGTTCGCGGTACTGCCGTCCTTTGTGGATGACCCCCATGGGCAGGAGGTTCTCCCGGACGGTCAGGTGTCCGAAGACCTTGCGTCGCTCCGGCACCACCGCGACGCCCGCGCGGGCGAAGGCGTGCGGTTCGGCGCCGGTCATGTCCCGGCCCTGCCAGCTCACCCTGCCGGTCGGGATCCGCACGTGCTCGCTGCGCAGGAACCCGCTCGCGGCGCGCACGGTCGTGGTCTTGCCGGCCCCGTTCGGGCCGAGGAGGGCGACGACCGTCCCCGGCCCGACCTCGAGCGTCACGTCGGCGATACCAAGGGCCCCGTTGCGGTAGACGACCTGCACCTGCTCCAGGCTCAGCATCGGCTTGTCCTCCCGTGGAGAGTCGGTGGCACGACGCGGTCCGATCAGCTCACCGAGACCGGCTCACCGCTGGGGACCAGCTGCTTGGTCGCCGGGTCGTACTTGACGAACTGCACGTTCTCGGCGGCGAGATGGTCACCGGTGACGTCGACCGGACCGTAGGAGGAGCCGTCCTCCGGGGTGAACGATCCGATGCCGTCGATCGCCTCGATCATCTTCTCCGGCGGGCAGTCGGCGCCGCACTCGGCGATGGCCCGGGCGGCGATCGACGCGACGACGTATGCCTGGACGTAGAAGGTGTTGGTCGCGAACTCCTCCTGGCCCGTCTCCTTCGCGGCGGCGAGCAGCTCGGCACTGGCCGGCGGCGCGAGCGTCGCCGATGCCGAGTAGCCGATCATCGGGCCGGTGTAGCCGGCGCCGATGATGGCCTTGGCGATGACCGGCGTCACCGCGGGGGTGGTCGCCAGGATGACACCGTCCGGCCGGAACGACTCGATCGTCGCGGCACCACTGTCGAAGTTGGACACCTGGGCGTCGGCGTGCTCGACGGTGACGGTGAATTCCTTCTCCTTCCCGGCCGCGGTGACCAGGTCGGCGATCTCCTTGGGCGATGCGCCGGTGTCCACCGGGACGACGGCGATCCGCTTGCCGGACAGGCTGCCGCCGAGCTTCTGCTCCAGGTACCGCAGCATGATGTCGACCTCGTCCGGGGTCGTGGTGCGGATGGAGTAGAACCACGGCTTGGGCTCCGGCCGGATCAGCGAGTCGGCGATCGTGGTCGTGATGTACGGGACCTTCGCGGAGTCCAGGATCGGTGCGGCCGCCGCCAGCGCGAGGCCGTTCTGGTGGCCGATCAGCAGGTTCGCGTTCTCCGAGACGACCTGACGGAACGCGGCCTGGGTGCCCGCGGCGGTGCTCTTGTCGTCGATGGTCTCGATGGTGACGTCCTTGCCGGTCACCTCCTTGCCGTGGGTGGCGAAGTAGGTCTTGAACCCGGCGATGACGGCCGTGCCGATGTCGGCGTTCGCGCCGGTGAGCGGGGAGACCGTGTGGAGCGTGTAGGTTGACCCGTCACCGGTGCCGCCGGCGTCCGAGCCGGATCCGCACGACGCGAGCGTGATGACGGCCGCGCTCGTCAACACCATGGTCTTGAGTCGGTAGCGTGCGACGCGCATTGTTGCTCCTTCGCGAGGGTGACGAACAGACGGCGAACCGTGGTGTGTCACGGGTTGGGCTTGCTTGCCCGGACGCGCTCCCGCGTCCCGCTCGGCGTGTACCCGACGCCCGCGTCCCAGACACGAGCGTCGTTCTTTGTCAGCTTGTGCCGCATGACGTCGCCCTTCGCGGTACGGGGCAACGCCTCGACGACCTGGTAGAAACGGGGAACCTTGAAGTAGGCGAGGCGGGTGCGCACGTAGGCGTGCAGCTCGTCGAGGTCGAGCTCCTGGCCCGGCACCGGCTCCAGGAACGCCATGACGTCCTGCTCACCCAGCTCGCCGTCGATGCCGACGACGGCCGCCTCCGCCACGCCGGGGAAGTCGCGCACAACGCCCTCGACCTCGATCGCGGACAGGTTCTCGCCCCGGCGCCGGATCCAGAAGGCGTCCCGGCCGACGAACCGGAGCTCACCGTCCGGCTCGATCTTGGCGCGGTCACCGGTGTGGATCCACAGGTCGCGCCACGCGGCGACGGTCCGGCCGGCATCGGAGCGGTAGCCCTTCGCGATGAGCCCGGGATACCGCGGCCGCACGTGGATCTCGCCCACCACACCCGGTTCACAGGGCCACCCGTCCTCGTCGGCGACCTTCACCTCGTAGTCGTCCGACGGGCGCATCCCGAGGTTTGGCTCGGATCCCAGTTGGACGTCGAACGCGACGAGCGCGCCGGCCTCGGTGAGCCCGTAGATGTTGACCGACGAGAGACCGAACCGCTCGTGGTAGGCGATGCGGTTGGCGATCGAGCGCGGCGTGCCGTCGGTGACGGCGTTGATCGACATCCGAATCCGGTTGTCGGCATCGGACTTCCGCGGCGGCTGGGCCAGGATCGCACTGATCATGGGGGTCAGCGGGTCGACGATGGTGGCGCCGACCCGGCGGGCGTCCGAGATCCACCGCGAGGCACTGAACCAGCGGCGCATGGCGATCGTGCACCGCACGGTCACGCCGGCGACCAGCACGTGCAGGGACTGCCAGGCGTGGTACATCTGCAGGACGGAGTAGATGACGTCGGACTCGGCCAGCTCGATGGCGTCCATCGCGCGCTGCGTACTCGCCACCGACCAGGACGCGGGCAGCTCGATCGCCTTGGGCCGCCCGGTCGTCGCACCCGAGAAGATGATCCACGCGGTATCCGAGCCGCGGACGTGCTCGTGCGCCTCGAGCGGGGCCACGGAGTCGGCGCCGGGTGCCACGACCGTCTCGATGCGCGCGGTGCGCACGCCGAGCTCGTCGTCCACCCGCCCGGCGTGCGCCGCGAACTCCTCCGATGCCAGCAGCATGGCCGGTCCCAGGTGCCGCACGTGCTCGAGGACCTCGCTGTCGGTCAGCGCGACGTTCAGCGGCGCCCACACCGCACCCGACGCGAGGCAGGCGAAGAACAGCACGACGTAGTCGAGGGAGTTGTAGCCGGCCGTCACGACGACGTCGCCGCGACCGATGCCGGCCGCGCGCAGTCGCGCCGCGCCGAGCGACGACCGGCGGCGCAACTCGCCGAAGGTCAGCGTCGCCCCTTCGAAGTCGATCGCCACCTTGTCGGGCCGCTCGGCGGCCGCCGCCTCGAGCCGACAGCTGACACAGGTTCCGTAGAGCTCACGATTCACCGGAGACACCTGCCCTGATCACCCGACCTCGCCATGCCATGACTGACGATCGTTCGGTAGGTTACGTCGGATCGACGACGGGATCAAGTGCAGATCACACGGTGATCGCGCGAGTCCGAACCGTTATGGGCGCGAGGACTCCACTCGCGACCAACCGGTCGATCTCCCCACGGGCGAACCCGATCCGTTCGAGGACGTCGCGCGCCGAGGTCTCGTCGGGGTTCCCGACCGGGCGCAGCGGCAGCGGCCCCGCCCCGTCGAAGGAGAACTCGACGAGGCCGCCGATCTGGGTCACCCGCCCCATCGCCGGTTCGTCGATCTCGACGAACAGGTCGGGTCGCCAGGCGACCGTGTCCGGCAGGCGACGCACCTCGGTGACGGCGCCGACCCCGGCGTCCGACAGCGTCGCGAGAACCTCCGCGACCGTCCGGGCGGCGATCGACTCCGGCAGGGCGGTCTCCGGGCCCAGCGCCGAGCGGACCCGGGCCTGCCCCTCGCCGTCCCGCACGGCCAGACACACCCAGCCGTCGCGTGCCGGGTACAGCCCGCGGAACGGCCCGTACCCGCTCCGGTCGGCGTCCAGCGCTGGCTCACCCGGGATCGGTGGCGACACGAGGCCGCGCGCGTTGAGCAGGCCCGCGAAGCTCAGCAGGCCCAGCTCGGTGGCCGACCCGCCCCTCGCCCCGAGCAGCGCCGACAACGCCGCCGCGGCGCCGAACCAGCCGCTCGCGCTGTCCAGCACGCCGCCGACGTAGCCGACCGGTTCGCCCCCGCCCTGCGCCATCGACGCACCGATCAGTGACTGGGCCGCCGCGTCGATCGCGACGTTGCCGCCGAACGGACCGGTGTCGCCGAGCCCGGACATCCGTACCACGGTGAGGCCGGGGTTGAGCGCGAGCAGCTGCCCGGGCTCGATCCCCAGCGCGGCCAGCACGCGTGGCGTCTGGTTCAGCACGCAAACGTCGGCCCAGCGCACCAGACGTTCCAGTACCGCGGGCCCGTCACCGGCACGCAGGTCGACCGAGACCGCGGACTTGTTGCGGTTGGCGAGGCTGAACCCGAGACCGATCGACCGAACCGAGTCACCACCGGGCGGTTCGACCTTGACCACGTCGGCGCCGAGGTCGCCGAGGATGCGCGCGCACGTCGGCGCCGCGACCGAGCTGGCCAGGTCGAGGACGCGGAGCCCGCACAGCGGGCGCGGTCCGTCCCGCAGGTGCGCGCCCGCGGCCGGTCCGTCCGATGTGGACGGTTCAGCGGTCGTTCGGTTCAGGAACCCGGTGACCACGGTACGTTCCACGTCGCCGTCCACTCGTCGCTCCGTCATCCCTTGCGCCGCACAGTGTTCGCTGTCCAGGAACTCGCGATAGGTGAGTGCGGGCGTGGCGATGATGCCGATCCGCGCGCACGCCGACACCACCTCGTCCACCGGACGTGCCGCGACCCAGGCGCCGATCGACCGCGCGACCTCCTCGCCGACCTCCTGGTCGAGCACCACGAGCGGGGCGTCCACGAGAGCCGGGTGCGCCAGCAGGTCCGCCCGTCCGACGAGGTCGAGCAGGCGTGACCAGTGGCTCGGGAACAGCGCGCCGACGAGCACCCAGCCGTCGCCGGCCCGGTGGAAGCGGATCGCCGGGGTCAGCGCGATGGAGAGCCGGTCGCGGTACCTCGGTGTGTCCGGCGCCGGCTCCCGCGCTCCGGCGACCGGGGTGGTGAACGCGCCGGACACCGCCTCGCAGGCGAGTGCGCCCGCCTCGTAGCTCGTCCGGCTGATGAACGGGCCGCCGCCGAGGACCCGTCGCCGCAGCAGGCCGGCCAGGGCGCCGGTGACCGCGATGAGTGCCGCGCCGTAGGCCCCGACCGGTTCGGTCGTGCAATGTGGACCGGGCCGGGACCCGAACTGCGACCAGTACAGCCCGCTCGCCGCCTCGGCCAGCATCGAGTCCCGCGGACCGCCGGTGAACTCGGTCTGCAGCTCGCTGGTGATGGCGGTGACCACCGCGCCGCCGGGTGGCGGCTCGTCGCGCCACGCCAGCAGCTCGGCGGGTGCGGTCGGACCGACCAGGACCACGTCCGCCCCGCTCGCGAGCCGCCGGGCCTCGGCGACGACGGCATCCGGTGCCACGTCCGGAGTCGTGACCAGCGATCGCTCGCGCAGGGTCCAGTGCGGGGACACCGAGGCCGCGGGGCCGTCCAGAACGGTCACCCGTGCGCCGAGGTAGCCGAATATCTGACCGGCGACGCGGGTGGCCGCGTCCCCGCCGAGCTGGAGTACCCGGATCGTGTCGTCCGCGCCGCGCGTCATGGCTCAGCCCCGGGCGAGGACGGCCAGGGCGCCGTCCCCGAAGTCGCCGTATCCGGTCACGATGCCGGTCCGCGTGCGGTCGAGGGGGATCGCCGCCTCGCCCCGGATCTGCCGCACGGCCTCGATGACATGGTTCATCCCCATGACGTGCGCCTGGGACAGCAGCCCGCCGTGGGTGTTGACCGGCAGGCGCCCGCCGGCGTCGATCCCGGCCTCGCGGACGAACGCGGGCGACTCGCCTCGCGCGCAGAACCCGAGCTCCTCCAGCTGCCGCAGCACGACGTAGGTGAAGCAGTCGTAGAGCTGGGCGAAGTCGACGTCGTCCGGTCCCCGTCCCGCCTCCTCGAACGCCGCCTCGGCCGCGCGCGTCAGCCCGATCTCGATCAGGTCGGGCCGCCCGGCGACGTCGTCGGGTGAGGCCGGGTGTCCTTCGCGGACGCCGGCGATCCGCACCGCGGGCCGTCCCGCCGATCCCGGCGCACCCTCGGCGGAGATCACCACGGCGGCGGCGCCGTCGCTCTCCAGGCTGCAGTCGAGCAGCCGGAACGGTTCGCAGATCCAGGGGGAGTCCAGGTAGCCGGACCGGGTGAGCGGCTTGGCCCGCATGAGCGCGTCCGGGTTGTGCGCGGCGTGTGCCCGGGCGGCGAGCGCGACCGGGGCGAACGCGCCGTCCTCGATCCCGTAGTCGTGCCGCCAGGCGGTGGCCTGCAACGCGTAGTACTGCATCGGGACGATGAGACCGTACGGCTGCTCCAGGTCGCGCCGTAACTCGGGGAACGGCAGCAGCGCGGCGACGCGGTCGGCCACGGCCGGGTCGCCGCTGCCCAGCCTGTTGCCCGAGTAGCCGAGGCGGGCGGTGGCGACCACGACGTGTCGCGCGGTACCGGCGACGATCGCCGCACGCGCCTGTGCCAGGGCCGCCACCGCGGACGCGCCGCCGAGCTCGACGCGTCCCGTCCATCCCACCTCGCCCATGCCCAGTCCCGCGGTCAGGTCCTCGACCTTGCCGAGTCCACCGGCGAGGATGACGCCGTCGATCGCCGACGCCGCCAGTCCCGCGTCGGTGCGGGCGTGGTGGACGGCCTCGACGAGCAGCGTGGCGGCGGTACGGGTGGTCCCGCGTACGTAGTCGGTCTGACCGACGCCGACTATCTCCATGACTCGACCGGCCAGGCCTCGGGCGGCTGGCGGCGCGTGGCGCCGGAGCTGTCGATCATCGGTCCCCTATCGATCGTTCATTAGATTGAAGGCGAACGGGCCTCGACCTGTCAACGGCGAGGCGACGCCTTGCCGATCGCGCACCCGAGCAGGTAGCCTACCGAACGTTCGGCAGGCTCTGGGTCGCCGTGTTCCCGAAGGGATCTGCGCATGAAGGTCGGAGTGCAACTTCCACTCCACGTCGAGACAGCTGACGGGCCGGCCATCCGGCGCTTCATCACGGAGGTCGAGGAGCTGGGATACGACTCCGTATGGCTCGGCGACCATGTCGTCCTGCCGGAGACGATCAAGGACGCGTCCTCGTACCCGTACCTGTGGCGCTTCGACGCGTCGATCGACGAGCTGTTCCCCCGCAAGTCCTTCATCGAGGCGGCGAGTACCGCGGCCTACATCGCCGGCGTGTCGGAACGTCTCGAGATCGGTGTCGGCGTGTTCGTGGCGCCGATGCGCGAGCCGGTGCTGCTCGCGAAGCAGCTCGCCACGATCGACGTGCTGTCGCGGGGCCGGCTCATCGCCGGGCTCGGCACGGGCTGGCTGCGTGAGGAGTTCGACAGCCTCGGTGCGAACTATGCCGAGCGGGGAGCCAGGCTCGACGAGTACGTCGAGATCATGCGCACGCTCTGGCGCGACGAGCAGCCGGTGTCGTTCGACGGGAAGTTCCGCTCCTTCGAGCCGCTGTTCTGCGAGCCCACGCCCGTGCGGAAGACCGGCGTGCCGCTCTGGGTCGGCGGCCACACCCCGCGTGCCCTCAAGCGGTGCGCGCGCTTCGGCGACGGGTGGCAGGCGATCGAGCTCGCGCCCGACGAGTTCGGTCGGCACGCGTCCACATTGGACCATCATATCGAGGCGCAGGGCAGGGCCGGCTCCGATGTGGTCAAGAGCGTCGCGACCCGCCTGTCCCTGTCTCCCGGTGCGGACGTCGCGGCGGCCGCGCGGACGGTGGCCGACTACGCGGCGAACGGGTGCGACCATCTCGTCGTGTACACGACGCCGTCGCGGTCCATCGAGGAGAACCTCGACCGGTTCCGCACGCTCAAGAGCGCGCTCGGCTAGGCGAACATGACGGCCAGAGCGTTGGTTGTCGGGGGTACCGGGCCGAGCGGGAGCATCGTGGTCGATGGTCTGCTCGCCCGGGGCTTCGACGTCACGGTCCTGCACTCCGGGCGGCACGAGGTCGAGTTCGCCCGGCCGGTGGAGCACGTCCACACCGACCCGCACTTCGAGGAGCCGCTGCGCGACGGGCTCGCCGGCCGCGCCTTCGACCTCACGGTGTCGATGTACGGACGGGCCCGGCTCACCGCCGAGATCATGCGGGGCCGGACCGAGCGCTTCATCCACGTCGGCGGCACCTTCTACCGAACCTGGGTCGACGGGCGGCTGCTGACCCGGGACCGGCGGGCCGAGCCGCCGTGGCACCCGGTCCTGGCCGACACGGCGTCGGTCGCCGACGAGACGACGCCCAGCGAGCCCGCCAGCCGGTTCTCCGAGCTCGCCATCCGCACCGAGGACGCCGTGTTGCGGGCGGGGGAGGGCGGCGACTATCGGGCGACGGTGGTCCGCTTCCCGCAGATCTACGGTCCGGGTCAGCCGGCGCCGGTCGAGTGGAGCATCGTCCGCCGCTGGCGCGACGGCCGAACCGCGATCCTCGTCCCGGCCGACGGCATCCTGGCGAGCACCCGGTGCTACAGCCGCAACGCGGCGGAGGTGATCCTCGGCGTGGTCGATCACCCGGCGGAGTCCGCCGGCGAGGTGTTCAACGCGGGCGATGCCGAGGCGCTCACCGTGCGCGGCTGGATCGAGGCGATCGCCGACGCGCTCGGCGCCCGCTTCCGGCTCGTCGGGATTCCCTTCGAGGCCGCCGCGCTGACCTACCCCTACGCGCTGTACCCCTGGCACGGGGTGCATCGCCTGCTCGACATCGGCAAGGCGCGGCGGCTGCTCGGCTACCGACCGGTGCCGGCCGCGACCGGACTGGCCGAAACCGTTCACTGGTACCGAGATCACCCGCTGCGGGACGACTCCGACGAGGCGCGCCGGCTGGGCGACACGTTCGACTACGCCATGGAGGACCGGCTGATCTCGGCACTGGACGCGTTGACTCCGCTGGCCGAGGGGCGCCCGGCCTACGCGCACCCGTACCGGCATCCGGGAAACTCCGTCGGCTGAGGGGAGCTCACATGGCCGGTACCCGAGCGCGGACCCTGAGCGACCTGGTCGACGTCGACTTCCCGCTCTTCGCGTTCAGCCACTGCCGCGACGTCGTCGCCGCGGTCAGCCGGGCGGGCGGGTTCGGCGTACTCGGCGGAGCCGGGTTCACGCCGGAGCAGCTCGAGACCGAGCTGACGTGGCTCGACGGGGCGGTGAACGGGCGACCGTACGGCATCGACATCCTGGTGCCGGAACGGAGCCGGACCGAGCCGGGCCTCGACCTGGCGGGTCTGAGCGACCTGATCGCACCGGAATACCGCGACTTCGTCACCCGGATCCTGCGCGACCACGACGTGCCGCCGCCGGACCGCAGCACGGACTCACGCATGCCGGGCTCGCTGCCCGAGGTCGGCGACGCGTACCTCGAGGTGGCGTTCCGGCACCCGATCGGCCTGGTCGTCAACGCCCTGGGCACCGCGCCGGACTTCATGTTCGAGCGGGCACGGGAACGCGGCATCCCGGTCGCCGCGCTCGTCGGTGCGAAGGAGCACGCGATCAAGCAGGTGCGCGCGGGTGTCGACCTGCTCGTCGCGCAGGGCAGCGAGGCCGGCGGTCACTGCGGCGAGGTGTCCACCATGGTTCTCGTGCCGGAGGTGATCAAGGCGATCGCCCCGATCGCCCCGGTCCCGGTGCTCGCGGCCGGCGGCATCATGACCGGACGGCAGATGGCCGCGGCGATGGCCATGGGCGCGGCCGGTGCGTGGACGGGCTCGGTCTGGCTGGCGACACCCGAGTCCGAGGTCTCCGACTCGTTGCGGCGCAAGCTGATCGACGCCTCGTCGCGCGACACCGTGCGGTCGAGGTACCGGACCGGGAAGTTCAGCCGGCAGCTGCGGTCGGCATGGCACGACATCTGGGAGTCCGACGACAGCCCGGATCCACTGCCGATGCCGCTGATGGGCCTGCTGACGCGGCCGGCGATGGAGGCGATCGACAGGGCGGCGGAGGCGGGGAACCCCAAGGCCCGCGGCCTCCAGACCTACTACGTGGGTCAGGGAGTGGGGCTCGTCGACGGCGTCCGGTCGTGCGCCCGGATCGTGCACGAGTTCATTACCGACTTCGCGGAGGCGGTGCTGGATCTGCGATCCCGGTTGTGACCGGCCGCCTTGACGCGGCGGCCGGCGCCGGCTCAATCTAACGGACGATCGTTCGAAGGTGGGTGTACCGATGGTCGACCTGGTCCCGACGACCCGACTGCTCCCGACGGTCGCCGGCACCGCGATCGAGCCGTTCTGGGCGGCTACGGCGCAGGAGCGCCTGTGCTTCCCCTTCTGCGAATGCTGCGCGGCGGTGCGGTGGCCATTGCGGGGCGCGTGCCCGCACTGCCACCGGCCCACGCCGGTCCGGTGGCAGGACGTGGAGCCCACGGGACGGGTGGTCAGCCACACGCGCGTGCACCGCCGGTTCCACCCGGCGATCCCCGAGGTTCCGTACTGGATCGCGCTGGTCGAGCTCGCGCACGGGATCCGGATCGTGGGCGGGTTCGACGGCGGCGGCGAGCCGCCCCGAGTCGGACAAGCCGTGCGACCCCGGTTCGAGCACCTGCCGACCGCCACCTTGGTCAGCTGGCAGCCGCGCCGACCCGAAGTCGCGCAGGCGGCGGCCGAAGACAGGGAGGTCAACCCGTGATCGTCCGAGGTGTCCATCCACCGGCCGCGCCCCGGGCGCTGCCGACCATCGACGAGCAGCTCCGCGCCACCGTGGCGACCCACGGCGCGAGGGTCGCGTTGCGCGAGGAGGAGCGCGCGGTCACCTGGTCCGAGCTGGACGCCCTGGCCGACCGCATGGCCCGTGCGCTGCTCGCCCATGGCGTCGAGCCGGGCGACCGCGTCGCCGTCTGGATGCCCAACAGCATCGACTGGGTGGTCACGTGGCTGGCGGCCGTTCGCGTGCGCGCGGTCTTCGTCCCGGTCAGCACCCGCCTGACGGTCACCGAGTTCCGGCACGTCGTCTCCGACTGCGACCCGCGCGTGCTGCTGGTGAACGTCGCGCCGTTCGACATCGACCCCGTGCGGTACCTCCGGGCGCTCACCCCGTCCGGCCCGCTGACCGTCGTGGTCCGCGACGGCTCGCCGAGCCTCGACTCCTTCCTCGAACTCGCCGACCGGACCGACGCGGAGACGCTCGCGGCGCGGTCCGCGCGGATCGGCGTCGCCGACCCGGTCCTGATCATCTACACGTCCGGCAGCACCGGGGGTGCCAAGGGGGTCGTGCACGACCACCGGGTGCTGCGGAACGAGGCGGCAATCGCCTGGTATCTCGGCATCACCTCGGCGAGCCGGATCCTCGGGCACATGCCGTTCTTCCACGTCGCCGGCGGGATGAGCGCGGTGCTGCCCGCGATCATCACCGGCGCCGAGGTCGTCCTCATGCCGACCTGGAGCGTCGAGGAGGCGGTCGCCCTGATCCGGGACCGTCGGGTCAGCGTCTTCGGCGGCATCGCCACCCACTACGTCGACCTCCTCGGTCACGTGGCGCCCGAGGACCGGTCGCTGGCGAGCCTGCGGTCCGGGTGGATCGGCGGCGCGCTCAACCCGTCGGAGGTCATGCGCGAGGCGGCCGCGCGGCTCGGCTTCCGTCCACTGCCGGCCTATGGCATGACCGAGACGACCTCGGTGACGACCTACCCGCTGCCCGAGGACCCCGACGAGGTCGTCTACGGGGGTCGGGGTCGTCCCATCTCCGACTTCGAGGTCGCCGTCGGCTCGCTGGAGACGGGCCGGCCGCTGCCGGCGGGCGAACAGGGCGAGATCCTGGTCCGCGGCCACCTCGTGATGCGGGAGTACCACGGCCGTCCGGCCGAGACCGCGCGGGCCATCGACGCCGACGGGTGGTTCCACACCGGTGACGTGGGGCGCCTCGACGAGCAGGGTTACCTGTCGATCACCGGGCGGTCCAAGGAGATGTACGTCGTCGGCGGCAACAACGTCTTCCCGGCCGAGGTGGAGACCGTCCTCACGGCACATCCCGACGTCGTCCAGGTCCACGTCGTCGCCGTGCCCGACGAGCGGTTGGGGGAGGTCGGGTACGCCTACGTCCAGACCCGCGACATCCCGGTCGAGACGGCCGACCTGAGCGCGTTCGCCGCCGAGCGGCTGAGCGGGTACAAGGTCCCGGCGCACCTCGAGCTCGTGAGCCGGTGGCCGTTGAACGGCACCGGCAAGGTGGACAAGCTCGAGCTGCGGGCGCGCGCGATCGCCACCCTGGGGCTCGAGGACGTGGCGGCCCGGCGGCTGCTGCCCAGCGAATCCGGGGTCGACGGGATCCGCGCGTGACCCCCCGGACCGGTGCCGATGGCGACGAGGAGTCGTTGCTGCGCGAGGTCGCGCGTAAGGTGGCGGCGCGATCGCTGCTGGCGCACGTGGGGTCGTGGGAGGAGCAGGGACGGATCTCCCCGGAGGTGCCCGGCGTCCTCGCGGAGGCCGGTCTCCTGGGGCTCGGGTATCCGGTGGCCGTAGGCGGCGAGGGCGGTGGTCTCCGCCTTCGGCTGGCGGTGATGGACGAGTTCCTCAGGCAGGGCGTCCCGTCCGGTGCCTGCGCCGCGATGTTCGGCCGCAGCATCACCGTTCCGCACATGATCGCCGCCGGCGACCCGGCACAGGTGCGGACCTACGTACGCCCGACGCTCGGCGGGCGGCGGATCGGCGCGCTGGCGGTCACCGAACCGGGCGGCGGTTCGGATGTCGCCGGGCTGCGCACGCGCGCCGTCCTCGACGGCGACCACTACCGGGTCACCGGCACCAAGACCTTCATCACCTCCGCGATCCGCGCCGACTACTACGTCACCGCCGTGCGCACCGGTGAGCCCGGCGCGCGGGGCATCTCCCTGCTGGTGATCGACCGCGACTCGCCGGGACTGCGGGTGTCCGCGCCGCTGCGGAAGATGGGATGGCTCTCGTCCGACACGGCCGAGCTGGCGTTCGACGACGTCGCCGTGCCGAGGGCGAACCTGATCGGCGCGGCGGGAACCGGGTTCTCGCAGCTGATGCGGCAGTTCCCGGAGGAGCGGGTGACGCTCGCGGCCCACGCGGTGGGGATCGCCCAGCGATGCCTGGACCTCTGCGGCCCATGGGTCACCGAACGCGTCACGTTCGGCTCGCCGCTGCGCGACCGGCAGGTCATCCGGCACAAGATCGCCGAGATGGCGACGAAGACGGCGGTGGCGCGCGAGTTCCTGAACCAGGTGGCGGGGCGGATCGACGCGGGCGAGCCCGTCAACACCGAGGCGGCGATGGCCAAGAACACGGCCGTGGAGGCCGTGTCGTTCGCCGTCGACCAGGCGGTGCAGATCTTCGGTGGCAG
Source organism: Actinophytocola sp. (assembly GCF_050699935.1). Classification (NCBI taxonomy): domain Bacteria; kingdom Bacillati; phylum Actinomycetota; class Actinomycetes; order Pseudonocardiales; family Pseudonocardiaceae; genus Actinophytocola; species Actinophytocola sp. The sequence goes on along the minus strand of NZ_JBOHGB010000024.1, from coordinate 47,392 downwards.
CGGCTACATCCGGGAGTCCGAGGTCGAGCGGCACTATCGGGACGCACGGATCCTCGCGATCGGCGGGGGAACCACCGAGATCCTCCGCGAGCTGATCGCGTCCGACGTGCTGGCAGCGTGGCGAGAGCCACCGCGCTAGGCGCGTTTGCGGCGGGTGGCGGGCTTGCGCTTCTCGCGCCCCGAACCGGCGACCGCCGGCGAGCCGGCCACCTCGGGCAGCTCCAGCGCCCGCAGCATGACGTTGGCGGCGAGCGTGCCGACCTGGTCCGCGACCTCGTCGAGGGTCAGGGAGCCGGTCGGGTCGAACCAGACGTTGACACTGTTGATCATGCTGAGCGTCGAGACGATCAGCAGCCGCGTCTGGGGGGCGGGCAGTCGCCGCGCCGACAACGACCTCAGGTAGTTCTGGATGAGCTGCCGGTACTCCTGCTTGTGGTCGACGATCACCGCCCGGTGCTCGTCGGTGAGCTCACGCTCCTCGCGTTCGGTGACCACGAGCTGCACCCGCTTGTGCCAGGAGCGCACGATGTGGTTGACGAACAGGACCCGCAGCCGTTCAGCCGGGTCCAGCGGGCTGTCGAGGATGGGAGCCTGCACGTCGATGAAGCCCCGGGTCTCGTGGACGGCGATCTCGTAGAGGATCTGCTCCTTCGACGGGAAGTGGTGATAGAGGCTCGCGGTCCGGATGCCGACGTGGTCGGCGACCATACGCATGCCCACGTTCGGATAGCCGTAGTCGTAGAAGAGCCGCGCGGACGTCTCCACGATGACGTCGCGCCTGGCAGTCCCGGCCACGCCTACTCCTTCGGGCCTCGAGGCGCTCTTCGGCCCCGTCGTGTCGATGCGAGACCGTACCCCAGTGTCGGCTGTGAATGGCCATCCTATCGCACCTCTACCGTACGTTCGGTAGGTGAGCTACGATCCCGAGAATGTCGAGGACTGCGGCGAACGACACGGTCAGCGACGAACAGCTGGTCGCGTGGATCGGCGACCTCGCGATCACCTGGGCAGAGCGGAGCGAGCGGGGGACCCTCAACTTCGTCGACGTCGACTGCGTGCGCCGGGCGGCGGCCGCGGTGCGCGACGGCATCACGGTCAGCTGTGCCCGCACGATCAGCCCGAAGGACTCCACGCCCGGGAATCCCATCGCGCACTTCATGCTGTCGTCGGGCGACGACGCACCGGTGGGTGCGATGGGATCGACGACCGACGTGCTGACCGTCGCGTGGCACGGGCGCAGCGTCACCCATCTCGACGCCCTCTCGCACATCGCGTGGGACCGGCGCCTGTACGGAGGTGCCTCGGTTTCGGCGGTGACCGCGCGGCGGGGGGCGACCGTGGGCAGCGTGGAGGCGGCCGCCGACGGCATCGTCGGTCGCGGGGTTCTGTGCGACCTGGCCGGCTACTGCCACGAGCGCGGCGAGCGCCTGCCCCCCGTGGTCCCGCTCGAACTCGTCGAGGCGACGCTGGCCGCGCAGGGTTGCGACCTGCGCGGCGGCGACATCGTCCTCGTGCGGTTCGGCCGGCCGACCGACGCATCGAGGGCGTCCGAGACCGACGCGCCCGGTCTGCACCCGGAGGTGCTGCCGTGGATCCACGAGAACCGGCTGGGCGCGCTCGGGACCGACGAGGTGGCCGACCCGCTGCCTGGCCGCGCCGGACCCATGCCGATGCCGATCCACGCCGTGGGGATCGTCGCGATGGGACTGTGGATCATGGACAACCTCGTGTTGGAACGAGTGGCCGAGCTGTGCCGGGATCGTCGCGAGTGGACGTTCCTGTTCTCGGTCGCACCGCTGCGTATCAGGAACGGGACGGGGTCGCCGATCAACCCCGTCGCCGTGCTGTAGGCAGCCGACAGGACACAATGGACCAAATCCTGGACGAATGGATGTCGAATGGACGAGGCGCACGAGCCCGCGTTCCGCGGCCCGGCGGACGTGAGCCACGACTACGAGCGTGACATCGGCGATCCGGGGGAGTACCCGTTCACCCGGGGACATTCCGGCGCCGCCCGCACGGGAGACGGCTGGGTGCATCGCGAGCTGTCGGGCGAAGGGAGCCCGGCCGAGTCCAACCGCCAGCTGAAGTACCTGATCTCCCAGGGCGCCACCGGCCTCGACGTGATCGGTGACGCGCCGACCGTGGGCCTGATGGATCCCGACCATCCGTACGCGCGCGAGTCCGTGGGCACCCAGGGTGTGTCGATCTGCCGGGTCGGGGACTTCTCGACGCTCTACGACGGGATCCCGCTCGAGGCGGTGTCGGTGTCGCATTCGCTGCCGGCCTGTTTCACCGTCGCGGGCCTGTACCAGGTGGCACGCGACCGCGGCATGGACCCGGCCCTGCTCCGCGGCTCGACCATCAACGCGCCGTTCTTCATGGAGGACTACGCCTACGCCACGCTGCTCCCGTTCGACGCCCGGCTGCGCATGGCACTGGACGCGATCGAGTTCGCCACCGAGCACATGCCTCGCTTTCATCCGTTCGTCGAGGACACCTACTTCATCAGCGACGGCGGCATCGGGCCCGTCGAGGAGATGGCGCTCGGCTTCATCGAGATCCGCGAGGTCGTGCGGCGGCTCATCGAGCGTGGTCTGGATGTCGACCGGTTCGCCCGGCGCATCGCCATCCTCGTCAACTGCCGCATGACGGTGTTCGCCGAGATCGCGAAGATCAGGGCCTCGCGGCGGATCTTCGCCAGGATGATGCGCGAGGAGTTCGGCGCGACCGACCCGCGGTCGTGGCAGGCGCACATCACCGTGCACACGTCCGGTGCCTCCCTGACGGCTCAGCAGCCGGTCAACAACGTCGTGCGGGGCGCGGTACAGGCGTTCGCGCTCGCGCTGGCGGGCGTGAAGGCCATGGAGATCTCGGCGTTCGACGAGGCCTACCGGACGCCGTCGGACGCTGCGCACCTCGTCGCGCTGCGCACGCAGCAGGTCGTCGCGCTCGAGTCCGACGCCCTCTCCTCGATCGACCCGCTCGGCGGCTCGTACTTCGTCGAGTCGTTGACCGACTCGATGGAGGCGCGGATCCTCGAGCGGGTCCGCCACATCGAGGGGCTGGGCTCGGCGTCGGAGCTGTTCGAGAAGGGCTACTTCCGGTCCCTGTTCCAGGAAGCGATGATCGAGACCAACGCCGAGGTCGCGGACGGCGTGCGGCCGGTGGTGGGCGTCAACACGCTGGCGATCCCCGAGGAGGAGGACACCCTCCTCGCGGAGCACACGGCGGCCAAGATCACCCCGAGCTACGACCACACCGCCGAGGTGGCGCGGTGGAAGGCCGGGCGCGACCCGGAGGTGGTCCGCGCCGCCGTCGACGACATCCGGCGCGCCGCCGCGGATCCCGGCGTCAACCTCGTCGGGCCGATCCTGTCGGCGTTCGCCTCGGACGCCACGATCGGTGAGATCACCGGCGCGATCCGGGTGGCCTACGGCATGGCGCCGGACCCGCTCCAGAAGGAAGACCTACATGCTTGAGAAGTCTTCGGCCATCTCGTTCAGACCGAAGGTCGTGATCGGGTGCTTCGGGATGGACCAGCACGAGGCGGGCGCGCTCCTCGCGGCCAAGACGCTCACCGACTCCGGCGCCGAGGTGGTCTATCTCGGACGGTTTCAGCTGGCGGTCCACCTGGCCCGCGTCGCCGAGGCCGAGGATGCCGACGTGATCGGCGTCAGCTGCCACTCGTGGGAGTACTTGCGCTACACCAAGGAACTCCTGGAGCTCGTCGGTGACGTGGACGAGCCGCCCGCGGTCGTGTTGGGCGGTTCGGTCATCACGCCGGCGGACGAGCGGGACCTGCTCGGGCAGGGGGTCGCCGCCGTCGTCGGCGCGGGTGCGCCGAAGGGGGTGATCGTCGAGGCGGTCTGGCAGGCGGCGCGGCACCGGCGCGGGCTGGCCTGACCGGGTTCGGCCCCGTCGCGACGATCCCGGGTGTTGGTCCAGTCCTTTCCGGACGGTCACGGCCGCCCGAGTCCGCGGGCCGCTTGCCACACTACCGGACGATCGTTAGTCTGCGGAGCGAGTACAGCCGTCCGCTCAGGGGCGCACCTCAGGAGGCTCCGATGAAGAAGCGTCTCGCTGCGTTCGCAGCGGCCCTGGTCGTGTTGGGGTCACTCACCGCGTGCGGTGACGATGGCGGCACCGCGGGGAATGGACAGACGATTCCCATCGGGTTCGTCTCGACGCGCAGCGGTCTCTACTCGACGTACGGCATCCCGGTCTACAACTCCAGCAGGCTGGCCGTCGAGCAGCTGAACGATGCCGGCGGCGTCACCGTCAACGGCCAGAAGTACACGTTCACGCTCGAGGAGTGCGAGACCCGCAGCGAGGACACCGGCGCCGCGTCGTGCGCCAACGAGCTCGTGAAGGACAAGGGCGTGAAGATCGTCTTCGGCGGGATCGCGACCGAGGCTCCGGTGATCATGCGGGTCACCGACCCGAGCAAGACGATCTTCTTCTCCGCGGCGGGCGCGGCGGCCGCGTACCTGAAGGAGACCAACTACATGATCGCCACGCTCGGCACGAACGAGTGGCGCGGTGAGGCGGAGATGCTGGGCATCCGCCAGATGTACCCGGACGCCGAGACGGTCGGCATCGTGGGCATCAACGACGCCAGCTGGCAGGGCATCGAGGAGTACCTGGAGGCCGGCGCGGACAAGCACGGGCTGGAGATCGTCGACAAGGCGCTCGTCCAGACCGGGACCACCGACTTCTCCTCGGCCCTCACGAGCCTGAAGTCGGCCAACCCCGACGTGCTGTTCATGTTCTCCTCCGGCGGCGAGGTCACCTCGCAGGTCATCAAGGCCGCCAACGAGCTGGACGTGGCGCCGGTGATGTTCGGGCACGCCGCGTCCTGCGCGGAGGCCAAGGCGGCCGGGATCGAGACGCCGTTCGTCGGCAACACCTTCATCGGCGCCAACATGGAGGCACCGACCGACCCCAAGGTCAAGCAGCTCATCGAGGACTACCAGGAGTTCACGAAGTCCGACGACATCGAGAACGCCTACGCGCTGCTCTGGAACTACGATTACTTCTTCATGCTCGCCGACGCCATCGAGGCGGCCGGGACGACCACGGACACCGACAAGATCATGGACCACCTCCACGACCTGACCTACGAGGGCGTCGAGGGCACGATCACGGTCGACGAGAACAACGGCGGCATCTTCGGCTTCGAGATGTGCGAGCTGGCCAAGGGCGCCTCGAGCGCGATCGAGTACGAGCGTGTCGAGCCGCCGAAGCCATGAGTATCGAGCCACCTCGTGCGGCGATCGTCGGCATCGGTGCGACCGACTTCTCGGCCCGGTCGGGTCGCTCCGAGCTCGAGCTCGCGTGCCAGGCCATCCTGGCCGCGCTCGACGACGCCGGCATCGACCCCGGTGAGGTCGACGGGCTCGTCCGCTTCGGCGCCTCCCAGCGCCGGGCGAGCGAGGGAGCGGTGGCGCACGCGCTCGGCCTCGGCGGGCTGTCCTACTGGTCCGAGGTCGACCTCGGCGGCGGGGCGAGCGCGGCGCTCGTCGGCCACGCCGCGATGGCGGTCGGCACCGGGGCCGCGCGGTGCGTGGTCGGGTATCGCGCGCTGAACGGGCGGTCGGGGGCCCGGCCGGGAACCAGCCAGACCTCCGCCGCGCTCGAGGACATCGACCCGCACTACCGGGACTTCCTCGTGCCGCACGGCCTGACCTCGCCGGTGCAGATGTACGCCCTGATCGCCCGGCGGTACCTGCACCACTACGCGCTGCCGGGCAACGCGCTGGGCGGGGTCGCCCGCAGCTTCCGCCGGCACGCGGACCGCAACCCGAACGCCCAGCTGTACGGCCGCCCGCTGGGACCGGAGGAGTACGACGAGTCCGAGGTGATCTCCAGCCCGCTCCGCAAGCTCGACTGCTGCCTGCAGACCGACGGCGCGGCCGCGTTCGTGGTCGTGCCGGCCGACCGGGCCGGCGACCTCGCGCAGCCGCCGGCGTACGTGCGGGGGTCGGTCCAGGCGTCGATGGCGAACCAGCCCGGGTTCCTGTACTCGTTCGTCGGTGCCGGTGACGTGCTGCGGACGCCGGCCGAGGAGGCCGCCGGCCGGCTCTACGCCCGGGCCGGGCTGACCGCCGGCGACGTCGACGTCGCGCAGCTCTACGACTGCTTCTCGATCACCGCCGTGCTGGCTGCGGAGGCCTACGGGTTCTGCGCCCCGGGCGAGGGCGCGCAACGTGCCGCCGCCGGCATGTTCGACCTCGGCGGCGGCATCCCGGCCAACACCGCCGGCGGCAGCTTCGGTGAGGGCTACATCCACGGTGTCAACCACGTGCTCGAGGGCGTGCGGCAGATCCGAGGCCGGTCGACCTCTCAGGTCCCCGGTGCGGCGACCTGTCTGGTCACGGGCGGGATGCCGGTCCCCACCAGTGCCGTGCTGCTGACGAAGGACGCGGCATGAGTGCGGCGCTCACGCAACCGGCCGCGTTCTGGAAGGCCGCGCGGGAGGGGCGCTTCGTCCTCCCGGCGTGTGGCGGCTGCGGCCGCGTGCGGGCGTTTCCCGTCGTCCGGTGCCACGTCTGCCGCTCCACGGACCAGAACTGGGTCGAGGGCCCGCGAGAGGGCCGGCTGTACAGCTGGACGACGACGTGGCGCGTGCTGCACCCGCGGTTCTCGGCGGTGCCGTTCCGGGTCGGGCTGGTGGAGCTCGACGTCGAGGGGCAGGACGCCGTGCTGTTCGTCTCCGCGATGCCGGCGGAGCCCGCGGACGACGAGCTCGCGGTCGGCCAGCGCGTGGTGCTGGAGTTCACCGGGTTGCCGGACGGGCGCCGCGCCCCGGTGTTCGCGCCGGTGTTCGTGATGGCGGCGGATGGGGGGCGGACGTGCACGTAGCCGCGCACCTGCCCGGCAACCTTCCCGGCGCCGAGTTCCGCCGGGTCGCGCTGGCCGTCGCGGGCCTGGGGCTGCACTCGGTCTGGGTGGGCGATCACGTGGTCGTGCCGGCGTCCATCGCGGAGCCGTCCGGCTACCCGTACGCGATCGGCGAACCACCACCGGCCGACGGGCTGTTCCCGCAGACGTCGTTTCTGGAGGCGGTGTGCACCGCGGCCTTCCTCGCCGCGCTCGGCACCGGGCCTCGGGTGGGGCTGGGGCCGCTGTTCCTCCCGCCGCGCGACCCGGCACTGCTCGTCGCGCAGCTCGCCACCGTCGAGCGGCTCCTCGGGACGCCCCTGATCACGGCCGTCGACCTCGGCTGGCTCCGCGGGGAGTTCGCCGCGCTCGGCGTCGACTTCGAGCACCGGGAGCGCCGGTTCGGCGAGGCGGTCCGCCTGCTGCGCGAGAACCTCGCGACCGAGCTCTGGGTGACCGGGAACGACGAGGCCTCGCTGGACCGGTGCGCCCGCATGGGCGACGGGTGGCACGCGCTCGGCCTGCCGCCACCGGAGTTCCGGGCCCGCAACGAGCGGCTGACCCGCCGTCTGGCGGACCTCGGGCGCGATCCGGCCGCGGTGCCCCGCACGGTGGCGTGCCGGCTGCGGCTCTCCCGGCCCGAGCACGAGGAGTCGACCATGCGGCAGCTGAGGGCGTACGCGGCGGCTGGCTGTGACCTCGTGGTCGTCCTGGCCGCCGTCGGGTCCGACGTAGACGCCGGGCTGGGCCGCCTCCGCAGGGTCGCGAGGCTCGCGGCGCTGGTGCGGGCGCGGTGTGGGGAGCCCGCACGATCCCAGCCGGTCGGGTCGCGATGAACGGCACCGTCGTCCAGGTCTTCGTCAACGGCGTGTCGCTCACGTCGGTCTACGCGCTCGTCGCGGTCGGCATCACGATGGTGTTCGGGCACACCAGGCTGGTCAACTTCGCCCACGGGCAGGTGCTCGTGCTCAGTGCCTACGTCGCCATGGAGCTGGGGGGCGGCGTGGGTCTGCTACCCTTCCTCGGCGCCCTGCTGGTGGCGATGGCGACGGGCGGCGTCGTCAGCCTCGCGATGGAACGCGGTCTGTTCCGGTTCACGCTGAACCGCCCGGTGAACGGGTTCCTCATCTCGATGGGGCTGGTGATCCTGCTCCAGAACGCGATCCAGTCCATCTGGGGCAGCGGCCCGCGCGGGATCGAGCCGGTGTGGAAGGACGTCTTCGACGTCGGCGGCGCCCAGGTCAGCGCCCAGCGGCTCACCGTCGTGGTGCTGGCCGCCGTGCTGATCATCGCGCTCTACCTGCTCCTGAGCCGCAGTTGGACGGGCCTCGCCGTGCGCGCGACGTCCGTCGACCGCGAGGCACTCGCGCTGATGGGCGCGCCGGTCACCCGCATCATCACCGGGACCTTCGTCGTCGGTGGGGTGCTCGCGGGGGCGGCCGGTGCGCTCGTCGCGTCGATCTCGACGGTCACGCCGTTCTACGGCCTGGAGATCATCGTCAAGGGCTTCACGATCGCGCTCGTCGGCGGTCTGGGCAACATCACCGGCTCGCTCGTCGTCGCGGTGGTGTTCGGGCTCGGCGAGGCCGCGGCCCAGACCGCGGGGCTCGGCGCCTGGGTGGACGCGCTCGTGTTCGGCGTCCTCATCGTCATGATGCTCGTGCGGCCGATGGGTCTGTTCCGAGGGGTGGAGGCTGGCGTTGACTGACGTGACAGCGATCGGCCCCGGTCCCTCGTCGCCCCCGGCGGCCTCCCCGCTGCGCACCGCCGCCGGTCGCTACCTCCGCTGGCGTGCCGCGGTCGAGCGGCTCACGGACGGGGTCTCGCACGACCGGCCGCTGCCCGGCCTCGTGCTGCTGGCCGCCGGCGTGACGCTGCCGCTGTTCGCGCCGGGCTACCAGGACTACTACCTGGTCACGATCGCCCTCATGTACGCGGTCGTGGCGCAGGCCGTCGGGGTCCTCTACGGCCAGGTGGGCATGCTCTCCATCGCCCACGGCGGGCTCTGGGGCATCGGGGTGTACACCGGCGTGCTGCTCGCGGCGCGGGCCCAGTGGAGCGTCTGGGCGTCGCTGGTGGCCGGGCTCGCCGCCGGCGCGGTCGCCGCGGTGCTGGTGGGCCGGCCGCTGCTGCGGCTGCACGGGCACTACTTCGTGATCGTGGGGTTCGCGTTCACCGTGCTGACGCAGGTGGTCGCCGAGGCGTGGACCGGTGTCACGAACGGCTCCATCGGGGTCTCGATCTTCGAGCCGGCCTTCCGGTTCGGGCCGCTCGACATCGACACCCAGGCGGAGTGGTACTACCTGTCGCTCGGCGTGCTGACCGTGGCGACGGTGATCAGCTACGCCATGACGCACGGCCGGTTCGGCCGCCGGCTCGCGGCCGTCCGGGAGAACCCGCACCTCACGGAGTCCATCGGCATCCGCGTGCCCGACCTCCGGCTCAAGGCGTTCGTGATCTCGGGCGCGATCGCCGCCGCCGCGGGTGTCCTGTGGGCGTACAACCAGGCCTTCGTCGCACCCGAGACCATCGGTGCGACGCCGGCCCTGCTGTTCGTGGTCATGGTGCTTCTCGGTGGGAGCCGGTCGATCTACGGCCCCATCGCGGGCGCGTTCATCATCGTCTACCTGCCGGAGATTCTGAACCTGGAGCCGTTGGTCAGCGAGATGGTGCGCGGTGCGATCGTCATCCTGATCGTGCTCCTCATGCCGACGGGCATCGTGCCGACGGTCCACATGCTCCTGCGTGCGGCGTTCGGGCTGGGCAGGCGGCGGGCGACCGCTCGCGAGCCGGCCGAGCCGGCCGAGGCGCCGCCGGCCGGTGCGCCGGGCGACCCGTCGGTGCCGCACGTGAGCGGCGAGCCGCCGGAGGGGGAGCCGGTGCTGAGCGCCACCGGTCTCGCGAAGCACTTCCGCGGGATCCAGGCGCTCACCGGCGTGGACCTGCACCTGCGGGCAGGCGAGGTGCTCGGCCTCATCGGGCCGAACGGGTCCGGCAAGTCGACGCTGCTGAACGCGTTGGCCGGGCGGGTGCGGGCGGATGGCGGCCGGGTGGTCGTGCTCGGCCGGGACGTCACCACCACGCCACCCTCGACGCGCAGCCGAACCGGCGTGGGCCGGACCTTCCAGGAGCGCACCGTCTTCCCGGCGCTGACGGTTCGGGAGTCCATGATCGTGGCGGTCGAGGCCACGCCGTCCGCCGTACCGGGCGCGGCCTCGGCGTGGATCGCCGACCTCGCCCGTCTCGTGTCGCTCGACCACAAGCTGGACACCCGGGCGCGCGACCTGTCGTGGGGCGAGACCCGCCTGCTCGGCATCGCGATCGCGCTCGCGCAGCGGCCCGCGCTCATCCTCATCGACGAGCCCTTCGCCGGCCTGAGCCCGAGCGGCGCGCAGCGGGTCATCGACCTGCTCTCCGCGATCCGCCGCAGCGGCATCGCGATGTGCGTGGTCGACCACGACATGGGCTACCTGCTTCCGTTGTGCGACCGCGTCATCGCCCTCGATCGCGGCGAGCTGATCTACGAGGGCCCGGTGGACGGCGTCCTCGCGTCCGAGCCGGTTCGACTCGCGTACTTCGGAGGCTGAGATGCTGGCGTCACGTGGTGTCCAGGTCGCGTTCGGACACGTCCACGTTCTCCGTGGCGTCGACTTCTCCGTCCACAGTGGAGAAGTCGTCGGCATCGTGGGGCCGAACGGGTCCGGCAAGAGCACGTTCCTGCGGACCCTTGCCGGGCTGGCCAAGCCCTTCGCCGGCACGATGACGATGGACGGTCGGGACATCACGTCCACCGGAGTCTGGGCGCGGGTGCGGATGGGCATCACGCTGGTGCCCCAGGGACGGCGTCTGTTCGGTCCGATGAGCGTGCGGGACAACCTGATGCTCGGCGCGTACACCCGACGGAAGAACCGCAGGGCCGTGGAGGCGGACCTCGCGCGCTGGCTGGACGTCTTTCCGTTGCTGCGCGAGAAGATCCACAAGCAGGCGGACGAGCTGAGCGGCGGCCAGCAGCAGATCGTGACGGTCGTGCGCGGCCTGATGTCGCGGCCGAAGATCCTGCTGCTGGACGAGCCCTCGATCGGCCTGGCCCCGATGATGGTCGAGGAGGTGGAGGGCTTCCTTCGCGAGCTCCGCGCGCAGAGCACCATCGGCATCGTCGTCGTCGAGCAGAACCTCGGCCTGGCCAGCCGTGCGGCCGACCGGGTCGTGGTCATCAAGCAGGGTGCGAACGAGGCCGAGATCGAACCCGGCCGGCTGCTCGACTCCGGCTACCTCGCCAAGGTCTACTTCGAATGATCCGCGGCGACGGCGTACTCAGCGCGGCCGAGGTGGTGCGCTACTACCGCGACCTGTCCACCTCCCTGGGGTGCGCCCCGCGCACGCCGGCCGAGGGGCAGGCGCTCGTCGGCCGGGTGCGCCTGCGTTATCTCGAATGGGGTGAGCCGACGTCCCGGCCCGCACTGGTGCTCCTGCACGGGGGTGGGCTGAACGTCCACACCTGGGATGCCGTGGCGATGCTGGTTTCCGCCGACCACCACGTCGTCGCGATCGACCTCCGCGGGCACGGCGCCAGCGAGTGGTCGCCGCAGCTGGACTACGGCCTGCCGGACCACGCCGACGACGTCCGCGAGGCCCTCGCGCTCCTCGGGATCCGGTCGTACGTGCTCGTGGGCATGTCCCTCGGTGGCTTCGTCAGCCTGCGGATCGCGACCTCGGGTCCGGGCGAGGCACGTGGGATCGTGCTCGTCGACGTCAGCACGCGCGTGCGGCTGCGAAGCGCCCGGCAGATCCGCGGCTTCATCGCGGGGCGCGACGAGTTCGACTCGGTCGACGACGCGGTCGAGTACGTCCGCGCCCACCGCGGCGGGCGGGTGCCCGGCGAGTCGTCCGGCACCACCGCACCGCCCGCCACGGCACCGCCCGTCCACCGCACCGAGTCCCTGCGCACGCACGTCGCCCTCAACCTGATGCGACTCGCCACCGGCCGGCTCACCTGGCGCTACGACCGCCGGCACCGGACCATGGCGGAGCTCGACGCGATGCTCGACGACGCGGCGATGATCGAGGAGTCGTTGCCGCGCCTGCGCTGCCCGCTGCTGCTCGTCGTGGGCGCCGACAGCGACGTGCTCGATCCCGACGAGCCGGCCCGGCTGACGGGGCTGCTCACCGTCCCCGCTCGCGCCGTCACCGTCGAGGGCGCCGGGCACAGCGTGCAGCGCGACGCCCCGGTCGCGGTGGCGCGGCTCCTCGTGGACTTCCTCGACGAGGTCGCGATGCCGCAGACCTACCTCAACCGTCCCCACGGCGAAGGGAGAAACGCGTGATCATCGATACCGTGGGAGGCCGGACGCTGCCCGGTGCCCTCCTGGACAACGCGGCCGCCATCGGGGACAAGCCGATGTTGGAGTACCTCGGCGGCGTGGCGAGCTACGCCGAGGTCGCCACGGCCAGCCGGCGGGTCGCGGGCTACCTGCGAGACAACGGGATCCGGGCCGGGGACCGCGTCGCCGTCCTCGTCGACCACTCACCCGAGTTCTTCGTCATGTGGTACGGGATCACGCTCGCCGGTGCGGTCGTGGTCCCGGTGAACACGAGCAACTCGGTCGACGAGATCACCTACCAGCTGACCCACTCGGGTTGTGTGCTCCTCGTCTCCGACACCGAACGGGCCGAGCTCGCCACCGGACTGCGGGCCGCGGTGCCCGGCGTCGCGGCGACGCGGTTGGTCGAACGGTTCGGCATGACCATCGGGTCGGCCGAGCTGAACGTCGCGATGCGGGAAGCGCCCGTCGCCGCCGACCTCCCGGCGCCGACCCCGGACGACCTGGCGATGATCACCTACACCTCGGGCACCACCGCGCGCCCGAAGGGCGTCATGCTCTCCCACGGGAACCTGCTGCTGTTCTCGCTCAACTGGTCGAACGCCCTGCGGTACCACCGGGACGACCGGTTGCTCCACTACTTCCCCCTCTACCACTCCAACGGCGGGATCGCGCTGTTCGGCTCGCCGGTACTGGTCGGGGCGACCCTGGTTCTGCGCCCGAAGTTCTCGGCGAGCACCTTCGTCCGCGAGCTGGCGGAGCACCGCGTCACGATCACCGCGCTGAACGCCACGCACGTCAAGTTCCTCCTCGCCACACCCCCGTCGCCGCGCGACGCCGACCACCCGGCCTACCGCGCGCACTTCGCGCTGGAGCTGGACCTGGAGCGCCGGCAGGAGTTCGAGTCCCGCTTCGGCATCCGGCTCGTCGAGCTCTACGGCCTCACCGAGGCCGGGGTCGTCACGTGCGCGCCCGTCGACGCCGCGTGGACGGCGACGGCCGGCTTTCCGGTCCCCGGCACCGAGGTCGAGCTTCGCGACATCGACGGGAACCCGGTGCCGCCCGGCGAGCTGGGCCAGATCCACTGCCGCCCGCAGTCCCGGTACGGGCTGTGGCTGGGCTACCTCGACGACGGGCTCGCCCGGCCCCGCTCGGTCACGGACGGCTGGCTGGAGACGGGCGACCTGGGTCGGATGAGTGCCGACGGCCGCCTCACCTTCGTCCAGCGCATCAACGACATGATCAAGCGGTCCGGCTACAACGTCGCGCCGGCCGAAGTGGAGCGCGTCCTCATGGACCATCCCGCGGTGCGCGAGTGCTCGGTCGTCGGTGTGCCCGACGAGGTCAGGGAGGAGGCGATCGTCGCCTTCGTGGTTCTCACCGACGACACGACGCCGGAGCGACTGCTCGCGCACTGCGCGGAGCTGCTCGCGCACTACAAGGTGCCGCAGCGGATACAGGTCCTGGACGCGATCCCGGAGACGTTCATCGGCAAGGTCGACAAGCGCGCACTTCGCACACTCGCGATGGCCGACTCTCTTTAGTTCTGGAAGCCCTGGCCACCGAACTCGCACGGGCACTCACGTCGCGGTCGTGCCGTCCGGTGCGACCCGGCGGGTGATGGCGAGCCTCGGCGTTCGCCTTTCGCCTTTCGCGCCGCAATTTCCGCGCGAAACCGAACAATAGTCGCGGATGCTCGTTTTCTCGGTCTCCTCGATTCGGCTGCCCGACCCGGGGTCCTCCCGATGGTGTGGTCGGATGGTCGTCATGCTTGGCCGCTTGCTGGGGTGATCGGTGTGGGCTGGGGACGCTCGGGTTATGCGGAAGGGATCTCCGCGGCGCCTGTATGCCGGGCTGTCGGGGCTCATCGGCGTGGTGTTCGTGGTCGTCGCGGTCGTGGTGATCGGTGGCGACACCGGCTCCAACGACGCGTTGGCGAGCATCGTCAGCGCCTTCGTCGGGTTGGCGGCGCTGGCGGTGAGCCTGGTGGGGCTGGCTCCGCCGGCGGGCCCATCGTCGAGCGCCGAGGAGCTGGCGGCGGACCTGGCGCGGACCATCCGCGAGGAGTGGTTGGACGAGACCGGATCCCGCAAGCCGCGTGACCCGAACACGTTGCCGCTGACGTGGTCGAGTGGTCGGATGGACGGCCCGCTCGAGGAGGCGACTCGGCAGCTGGCCGGTGAGTACCGGAATATCCGTACCGGCCGCCTGGTCGTGCTGGGCGAGCCGGGCTCCGGCAAGACCGTGCTGGCGATGCTGCTGACCCTCGGCCTGATCGCCGGCCGGACGCCGACCTCGCCGGTGCCGGTGCTCCTGTCCGCGTCCTCGTGGGATCCGGTCCGCGATCCGCTCGACGACTGGATCGTGCACACCCTGGCCGGTGAGTACTACAACGGTGACGCCGAGATCCCTCGCAAGCTGCTGACTCACGGGCTCGTGCTGCCCGTGCTGGACGGCCTGGACGAGATACCGGAGGTGGCTCGGCGGCACGCGGTGCACCGGATCAACTCGGCGGTCGGCGCGGAGCGCCCGGTGGTGGTGACCTGCCGGGCGGCCGAGTACGAAGACCTGATCAAGGCCGGCTCACCTACGCTGCGGCGGGCGCCGGTACAACGGGTGGAGCCGATCGCGGTCCCCGAAATCGTCGATCACCTCGACGCGGTGCCGGACTGGCCGGCGAGCACCTCCTGGACGGCGGTCCACGAGGAGTTGCGCCGCGCGCCGGACGGCTCGGTGGCCGCGGCACTGTCCACCCCGCTGATGATCTCACTGGCGGTGACGGCGTATCGCGGCGGTGGTGATCCGTCCGAGTTGCTTGACACCAACCGGTTTCCGAGCCGCCACGCCGTCGAGGACCACCTCGTGGATCGCGCGATCGACGCGGCCTACGCGCCCGGCCCGGGGTCGGCGAGCCGGTGGGCCGGCAAGGGCCGGGACTGGTTGGCCTACCTCGCGCGCTACCTGCACGACCACCGCGAGCGGGACCTCGCCTGGTGGCGGCTGGCGGACCGGCTGGTCTCGCCCTGGATCACGCCGATGCTGGGCATCGGGATCGGGCTGAGCATGGTCCTGCTGGTGGGCGGACTCGCGGCCGTGACCGGCTTCGAGAGCGCGGAGAGCGTCGTCGGACTGGCTGGGGTCGTGGGTGTCGTCGTGGCCTCGCTGTCCACCGCTGTCTGGTACGGCTCGACCGGGCGGACACCCGGTCGGATGGGTGTCGTGTGGCAGGGCTCGGGATGCCGCCTGCGCCACGGGTTCCGCACGGGCGCCGCGTTCGTCCTGATTCCCGGAACTCCGGTGCCCGTCGTCACAGCGCTGGCGGGAATTCTCGCACTGAACATCGAATTCGCCGTCATCGTGGATTTCGTCCGGACGGTCGTCATGGGTGTCGCCGCGTTCTGTGTGGTCGGTTTCGCCGTGGCCGCACATCGTTGGCTGGACGCCATTCCCGAGCGGTCGGCTCGAGCGACGCCGCTGGATTTCCTGCGGCCGGACCGGCGCGCGGCGATCGTCGGTGCCGTCGTCGCCGGGACGGTGACCGCCGTGTCGACCTGGCCGATGCTGGCCGCCGCCAACCTCGTCGGCGAGGTGCTTGGCCAAGGGATCGCCGGCTGGTCCGGCACGACCGGCACGGCCCACTTCCCGACTCTCGAGGCAAGCCTCCAGCTCGACGGCACCGCACAGGTCGCCGGCACGCTGGTCGTGCTGCCGTTCCTCGGCGTGGCGCTGCTGGTACTGCTGACCCGGGCATGGCCGCGGTTCGTGCTGGCCCGCACCGTCCTGGCGATCACTGGACGGCTGCCGTGGCGACTGC
The DNA here is from genome assembly GCF_050699935.1 of Actinophytocola sp. Taxonomy (NCBI): domain Bacteria; kingdom Bacillati; phylum Actinomycetota; class Actinomycetes; order Pseudonocardiales; family Pseudonocardiaceae; genus Actinophytocola; species Actinophytocola sp. Next base: position 31,375 of record NZ_JBOHGB010000024.1, on the reverse strand, counting down.
TCGGCTTCCTCACCGATGCCCGGGACCGGGGTCTACTACGTCGGTCCGGTGGCACCTACCAGTTCCGGCACGTCCGGCTGCAGCAGCGGCTGGCCCTGCCCGCGGACGGCCCGTCGAGCACCTCGGCCGTCCCCGTCGCGGCGACCCGGCGCCGCCGCATCGTGGCCGTGACCGTCGTGGTGACCGTGCTGGCCACGGCGGTGGTCACCCTGACCACGTTCAATCACCTCCGCTGTTCCCCGGCCTTCTCGACGAGCACCGAGGTCGACCGGCAGCAAGCAGACCCTGTCGCTGATCTACGGGACAGCGCTCGCACAGCAGGAGAGCATGCGGCTGGGCCGGCCGGTCTCGGTGCTGCTGGTCAACAACGGCGATGACGACACCGATGACGACACCGACAACCAGAGGGTCGCCATGGATCGGCTCGAGGCCTACGGTTCTCGCACCGGCCGGCCGATCCGCGCCGTCATCAGCGCCGTCTCGTGGCCGTGGACGTCCGCGATCAGCGACCATCCGCCGGTACTCGGGCCGGCGTCGGACGCAACCGTGAACGACGACTGGTCGTGGCGTGCGACCGCAACCCGGTCGCGATGGTCGGCGACGCCCGCGTCGCGACACATTCCTGCGGTCGGTCGGCTCGCAGCCGTTCCTCGACCTCACGCTCTACCACCCGGTTCGCCCGGTCGAGTCCGGCCCGCGACTACGCCGACATCGCGGACGAAGCCGGACTCGCACCCGCGCGACCACGACGGCGAAGGTCTACCGAGCCGCGTCGAACGCCGCCGGCATCAGCGAGTTCGCCGTGCACCGACTCTCCGCGACACCCGGCGGCTGGACCTCGGCGGTGGCCCGACACCGAGCCTTGGCCAGATTGCTGGTCACGGCGCGGCCGGGCAACGCCGGATTGGCCGGCGGCCGGTCGTGGTGGGCGTACGATGCTGACCCGTCGTATCCGTGACGTTGCGGGCGGTGTTGGTGTCGGCGGTGGTGTTCGGGGTACTGGGGCCGCTCGAGGTCGCCGTCGCGGGGCGAGCGGTGGCCCTCGGTGGGCCCAAGCCGCGGGCGCTGCTCGCCACTCTCGTGCTGCACGCCAACACGGCGGTGTCCGTCGACGTGCTCGCCGAGGCGCTGTGGCCGTCCGGGCCGCCCCGGTCCGCCGCGGCGAACATCCGTACCTACGTGCACGGGCTGCGCCGGCGGCTGGCCGGCTCCGGCGCGGACATCGAGCGGCGGTCGGCGGGCTACGTGCTGGTCACCGACCCCGAGCTGGTCGACCTGCACCTGTTCGAGGCGGAGGTGGCCCGGGCGGGCGCGGCCGGCGACCGGGCGGAGGCGCTGGCGCTGCTCGACCGCGCGTGCGGGCGGTGGCGGGGCGAGCCGCTGGCGGATCTGCCGCACAGTCACGTGTGGACGGTCGCGGTCGCCCGGCTCACCGAGCTGCGGCTGTCCGCGCAGGAGCAGCGCCTGCGGCTGCGGGTCGACCTCGGCGAGTCGGGCGGTGTCGGCGGTCTGGGTGGTGTGGTCGACGAGCTGCGTGCCCTGCTCGGCGACCACCCGCTGCGCGAGGAGCTGTGGCAGCTGCTGATCCGCGCGCTGGTCGCGACCGGGCGCAGCGCCGAGGCCCGGCGAACCTACGCCGAGGCCGAGCGGGTCCTGCGCGACGAGCTGCACGCCGCGCCCGGACCCGAGCTTCGCCGCCTGGGCGAGCGGGTGCGGGCGCCGGCCGACCCGTCGCCGGTCTGCCAGCTCCCGCTGGACCTGCCGGACTTCACCGGCCGCGAGCCCCTGGTCGCCGAGCTGGTCGAGCTGTTGCGCCGGCGGCGTGCGCGCGGTGTCCCCGCGGTCGTGGTGATCTCCGGTCCGCCCGGTGTCGGGAAGTCGGCCGTCGCGGTGCGGGTGGCGCACGCCGTGCGTGCGGAGTTCCCGGACGGCCAGCTGCACGTCGACCTGGCCGGCACGTCGGCGCGTCCGCGGACGGCTACCGAGGTGCTGCCCGAGCTGCTGCGCGCGCTCGGAGCGCACGACTCGGCGATGCCGAGGCAGCCGCACGAGCGCGCCGCGCTGCTGCGGTCCCGGCTGGCGAACACCCGCACGTGCGTGGTGCTGGACGACGCGGCCAGCGCGGCGCAGGTGCGTGCGTTGCTGCCCGGCGCGGGCGGCTGTGCCGTCCTGGTCACGAGCCGCGCGATGCTGCCCGACCTGCCCGGCGCACATCCGGTCGAGCTGGACGTGCTCGGCGCGGACGAGGGCGCCCGGCTGCTCGCCGGCATCGTCGGCGAGCACCGCGTCGCCGACGAGCCCGACAGCGCCTCGGACATCCTGCGGTTCTGCGGTTTCCTGCCGCTCGCGATCCGGGTCGCCGGGACCCGGCTGCGCCACCGGCCGGGCTGGACCCTGCGCACGATGGCCGGCCGGTTGCGCGACGAGCACGGGCGGCTGGACGAGCTGCGGGTCGGCGACCTGGCCGTGCGGGCGAGCGTGAACCTCAGCTACGACCTGCTCACCCCCGACGCGGCCCGGGCGCTGCGGTGGCTGGGCATGCTGGGGCCGGGGCACTGGCCGGGCTGGGTCGTGGCCGCGCTGCTGGACCGGCCGGCCGCCGACGACGTGCTGGACCTGCTCGTGGACACGCACCTGGTGGCGCTGGTCGGCTCGGACGTCACCGGCGCGCCCCGCTACCGGCTGCACGACCTGCTGCGCTGCTACGCCGCCGAGCTCGCCGAGCACGACCCGGCGGCCGACCACCGCGCGGCCGTGCGCCGGGTGCTGGGCGGCTACCTGTCGCTCGCCGTGTCCGCGGCCGAGGCGATGCCCATCCACTTCCTCGGGGTGTTCGCCGCCGCCGCCGTCCCCGCGACGTGGCGTCCCCGCGGCGCGGCCGAGCTGGTCGCCGATCCCCTCGCCTGGTTCGAGGCGGAGCGTCGCGCGGGTGTCGCGGCCGTGTCACTCGCCCCGGAATGGGGACTCGACGACCTCGCATGGCGCGTGACGGCAGCCTTCACGCCGTACTTCGACCTGCGCGGCCACTACGACGACTGGCATCGCACGCACCGGATCGCGCTGGCTGCCGCGCGCCGTGCCGGTGACCCGCACGGCCAGGCGATCGTGCTGCGCAACCTGGGCCAGCTCGCGCTGTACCAGGACGCGTACGCGGACGCGTGGTCCGCCTTCGACGAGTCGGTGCGGCTCTTCGGCCAGGTCGGCGACCGCCGTGGTGCCGGGTTCGCGCTGGCCGGGCTGGGCACGGTGCTGCGGATCCGCGGGGACTACGCGCACGCCCTGGACCGCTGCCACGAGGCACTGTCGATGTTCGCGGCGGTGCCGGACCCGCACGGGGAGGCCGTCGCCCGGCTGGCCGCCGGCTCGGTCTGGCTGGAGCTGGGCTGTCTCGCCCCCGCGCGGCGCTGGTTCACCGACGCGCACGACCTGTCCGCCGCGATCGGCGACCGGCACCGGGAGGCGCACGCCCTCCGCCGGATCGCGACGCTCCACCTGCGGCGTGGCGACCTGCGTGCCGCCCGCGAGCACACCGACCGCGCGGTGGCGATCTTCCTGGAGCTGGGCGATGACAACTGTGTCGGCTACACGAACCAGGATCTCGGGCTGCTGTGCCTGGAGGACGGCGACCTGCCCCGGGCCCGGCTGCTGCTCGACTCGTCGCTGCGCCGGCACCGACGCAGCGGCGACCGCCGGTCCGAGGCCGAGGTGATGGCGGCGCTCGGCCGGCTGCACGAGGCGCTCGGCGAGCCGGGCGAGGCACAGCGCCACTTCGGGCGTGCGCGCGACATCCTGCGTGGCCTGGACACGGCGGATGCGGTGGCCGCGTCCGCCGGCCGGGCCGACAGGGGATGAGCTCCGGCCGGCGGACGCGCGTTCCTTAGCAGCCAGTGCTGCTGGTGATCGTGGTGTTGCCGAAGTACCTGATCGACACGTGGTTGAGCACCGCGCGCTGCACCACGTTGTTCAGCTTCTGCTCGTAGTGCAGGTGCGGTCCGGTCGACCCGCCGGTGCTGCCCACCTTCCCGATGATCGTCCCGGTGTTCACCGACTGTCCTACTGAGACGTTGAACGACCGCAGGTGGGCGTACAGGGTCTTCCAGCCCTCGGCGTGGCGCACCACGATGTACTTGCCGTAGCTGGTGTTCCCGAGGTCGCGCACGGTCTCCACGGTGCCGCCCGCGCTGGAGCGAACGTTCTTGCCCAGCGCACCACTGCGCTGGAAGTCGACCGAGAGCTGGGGGTTGTGGTTGGTGCGCGTGTTCGCGTTCCACACCTGCCCGCAGTCGAACGGCGTGCGCAGGTTGACCGCGCGGATCTCCACGCCGTCGGTGGCGGGGCTCGCCGCAGTGGCGCGCACCGGGCTCCATGTCTCCGGGCTCGCGGTCGCCGTGCTCGCGAGTGGGGTCACGAGCGCCAGCACCGCGGCCGCGCCGATCGCCAGCGCCCCGAACGCTTTCGTTCTCGACAGTGCCATGGCGGTCCCTCCATGTCTGGGTGCGAGGACCCACTGCAACACCGCCGCGTACAAGTCCCGTACAAACCCGCCGGTCACCCCGTATCGCCCGCCGGTCACCCCGTATAGCCCGCCGGTCACCCCGTATAGCCCGCCGGTCACCCCGTATAGCCCGCCGGTCACCCTCCGTACAAAGCGTGGAAGGACGCCTTCCAGACGTTGAACGTCAGCATGGCGTCCTTCCTGGCGTTACCGAAGGACGCGGAGTGCCGTGTCGGCGCGGGCGCGTTGTTCCCTGTCGCCGGACGCGGCCGCGTGATGGAGGGCGGCGGTGTGTGCCGCCAGGGCGGCGTCCATGTCGCCGGTCGCCAGGGACAGCTCGCCGAGGCCGTTGAGGATGAGCGCGAGCACCCGGCGGTTGCCGATCTCGCGCGCCATCGCGAGCCCGTGCTCCAGCCGCTCCCGTGCCGCCGCCCGCTCCTCCAGTGCGAGCAGCACCGCGCCGAGGTAGCCGAGCGCCTCCGCCTCGCCCGCGCGGTCGCCGATGTCCCCGAACAGCGTGAGCGCCTGCCGCAGGCACCGGCCCGCATGCTCGTGGCGGCCCGCGCGGTGGTGCACGATCCCGACGTTGCCCAGCGCGTTGGCCATGCCGACCGGGTTGTCCGCGTCGAGGTGCAGCGCGAACGACCGCTTCTGCAGCTCGACGGCCAGCATGTAGTTCCCCGTCTGCTCGTGCACCACGCCGAGGTTGCCCAGCGCGTTGGCCTGCCCGATCGGATCGTCCAGCTCCGCGTACCGGGCCTGCGCGTCGCGGAGGTGCTCGATCGCCAGGTCGAACCGGCCGGTCCGCTCGTACACCACGCCCAGGTTCAGCCGCGTCCACGCCGTTCCCGCGACGTCGCCGAGCTTGCGGTAGACCGCCAGCGCCTCGGTCAGCCTGCTGACCGCCAGCTCGTGTTCGTTGCGACGCCAGCAGATCAGGCCCAGCACGGTGAGCGCCCCGGCCAGCGCGGTGGGATCGGACCGGCGCCGGGCCGCGGTCGCGGCGAGGCCGGCGAGGATGTCCGCCTCGTCGTAGCGGCCGCTGGACTCCAGGTGCCGCCACACGGTCGCGGACAGCTCGATCACCGCACTGTCCGTGCCGGTGCCGGCGGCGGCGACGAGGTTCGGGATCTCGGCGGTGAGCCAGCGCCGCGCGGCCGCGACGTCGCCGAACACGGGCGCGTGCGGCCCGGCGCCCGCACCACCGCCGACCGGCGGCCGCTGGTGCCGCTCGTAGGGGTGGAGCAGGTCCATGGCGGCCGCGGCGCCGTGCCGGTAGTGGTCGAACAGCCTGGCCGACGCCGCCCGCCTCGCCTTCGCCGGGTCGACCGCGCCGGCTCGCTCGCCGGCCCACGCGCGCAGCAGGTCGTGCATCGTGAACCGGTCCTCGGTGATCTCGCCGACCAGGTGGGCGCGCAGCAGCTCGGCCACCGGCTCGCGGGCCCGTTCGACGCTCGTGCCGGTCAGCGCCGCGACGGCGGCGAGGTCCAGGCTCGGGCCGCGGTGCAGGCCGAACAGGCGCATGGTGCGCGCCGCGGCCGGCGTCAGCTGCCGGTAGGACCAGGAGAACACGGCCGACACGGCGGAGTGCGGGTCGTCGCCGGTGTCCAGCAGGTGCACGGCGCGCCGCTGGTCGGCCAGCTCGGTGACCAGCTCCGGCAGGGGAGTGTCCGGCCGGGCGGCGACGCGCTCCGCGGCGATCCGCAACGCCAGCGGCAGGCACGCGCAGCGGCGCGCGAGCTCCGCGATCGCCCCGGCGTCGGCCCGCTCGCCGATCAGCGCGCGCAGCAGCGCCTCCGACTCCGGCGGCGGCAGGACGTCGAGGCCGATGTGCCGGGCGCCGCCGGCGACCAGCGGGTCCAGCCGGTCCCGGCTGGTCACCACGACGACGCTCGGGCCGGGTCGCGGGGGGAGCAGCGGGGCGACCTGCTCGGGGTCGCGGGCGTTGTCCAGCAGGACCAGCAGCCGCCGACCGGACAGCATGGTCTGGAACAGCGCCGCCCGGCCGGCCAGGTCGGTGGGCACGCCGCGCCCGTCGACGCCGAGTGCGCGGAGGAAGCCGGCGAGCGCCTCGGCCGGTGGCACGGGTTCCTCCGGTGAGTAGCCGCGCAGGTCGACGTAGAGCTGGCCGCCGTCGAACCGGTCGGCGACCGAGTGCGCCCAGTGTGTGGCCACCGCCGTCTTGCCGACGCCACCGGTGCCGGACACCACCGCGACGGGATGCTCGCCACCGCCGTCGAGCAGTGCGTCCAGCGCCGCCAGCTCGGCGGTCCGGCCGGTGAAACACGCCGCGGCGTAAGGGAGTTGCCTCGGTACGGCGGGCGCGTCGAGGGACGGGTCCGCCGCCTCGATCCGGCTGGCCAGCCGGTCCAGCTCGGGGGAGGGGTCCAGCCCGTGCTCGTCCGCCAGCAGGTCGCGGCCCCGCAGGTACACGGCCATCGCGTCGGCGGGCCGTCCGGCGCGGTGCAGCACGAGCATCAGTCGCTGGCGCAGGCCCGAGCGCAGCGGGTGCTCCTCGACCAGCCGAGCCAGCTCCTCGACCAGCCCGGCCGGGTCGGCCGAGGGGTCGGCCAGCTCGAGGTCGATCAGCTGCTCGGTCGCCGCCAGTCGCTTCTCGGTGAGGCTTCGCCGGGCCTGGTCGACGAAGCCGGCGCCGATGCCGGCGAACGGGACGTCCCGCCACAGCCGCAGCGCGGCCCGGTAACCGGCGACGGCACGGGTGCGGTCACCGGCGTGGTCCGCTTTCCGTGCCCGCGCGAGCTGCTCGGAGAAGGTCAGCAGGTCCAGTGCCGCGGTGGCGAGCTCCAGCCGGTATCCCGACGACTCGGTCCGCAGGATTCGCCCGCCGCCGGGCAAGGTGCGGCGCAGCGCCGACACCAGGGTGTGCACCTGGGTCCGCACGGTCGCCGGCGGGTCGGCGCCCCACAGCTGGTCGATGATCTCCTCGGTGCTCACGACTCTGTTGGCGTGCAACAGAAGCAGCGCGACCAGCGTGCGGCGCTGCGGCCGGTCCACCGCCACCTCGGTGCCGCTCGCCCCACCGCGGCGGATCAGCAGCGGGCCGAGCACCCCGAACCAGGCGTCAGGTTCGGTCATCGCCGACCTCGATCCGTGCGGCGCCGTACCGCGCGACCAACCCGCCGAGGCCGCCCCGGCTCGTCACCACGACCGCGCACGACGCGGCCCCGGGCAGCAGGGGCCGCACCTGGGTGGTGTCCTCGGCACGGTCCAGCACGATCAGCACCCGCCGCCCGTGCACCAGGGAACGGAACAACGCCGCTCGTTCGTCCACATTGGACGGCAGGTCGGGGCCCGCGCCGAGCGTGTGCAGGAATCCGGCGAGGATCGCGGCGGGGTCGGCGGGCGCACGGTCCTCGGTGGCGCGCAGGTCCGCGTACAGCCGGCCGTCCGGGAACCGTCCGGCGGCCGCGTGTGCCCAGCGCACCGCCAGTCCGGACGCTCCGGTGCCGCGCACCACCACGATGGACGTCCCCCGGGTCAGGGCGCGGTCGAGCGCCGCGCCGTCCACGGTGTCGTCGGCGCTGCTGGTGGGCGGCGGCAGCCGGTGCGGATCGGTGGATTCGGCGGGAGATCCGTCCAGCGCCGGGTCGGCCGACAGGATCCGCTGCGCGAGCCGGTCCAACTCCGGACTCGCCCCGCCCATTGCCTGCCGGGCATCCCGGTACACGGCGATCGCCTCCGCGGCCCGGCCACCGCGGTGGAGCGCGAGCATGAGCAGCCGGTGCAGGCGTTCCCGGCCCGGATGGTCGGCGAGTGCCGCGGTGGCCGCGCCGACCACGTCCGCGTGCGCGCCGCGCGCCAGGTCCAGCTCGAGCAGCTCCTCCAGCGCGCCGACGTACCGCTGCGCCAGCTCGCGCCGCGCCTGGGGCACGAAGGCGGCGTCGATGTCGCCGAACGGCGTGCCGCGCCACAGTCCGGTCGCCGCGCGGTAGGCCCGCGCGGCGGCGTCCATGTCTGCGGCGGTCGCCGCGCCCTGGGCCCGGTCCAGCTCGTGGGAGAACCGCAGCAGGTCCAGCTGGTCCGGCTCGATGCGCAGCAGGTAGCCGGTGTCCTCCGTGCACAACAGGCGGTCCCCGCCCGGCAACACCGCCCGCAGGGCCGACACGAGCGCGTGCACCTGTGCCCGGGCCGTGGCCGGCGGCTGGTCGCCCCACAGCCGGCGCACCAGCTCGGCCGTGCTCAACGGGTGGTTCGCCCGCAGCAACAGGATCGCGAGCAGCGCGCGTCGCTGCGGCCGGCCGAGTGCCACGGGCGCGCCGTCGTGGTGCACCTCGAGCGGCCCGAGCACGGTGAACCGGAGCGCCGGCTCCGTGTCCCGCATGCCCACTCCTACCCAGGATCCGGCGAGCGAGCGCGCACCGGCGTGATCAGTCCGAGCCGCCGGGCCGAGCCGGCGGCTCGCCACCGATCACGGCATGGGCGGTGTCCGGCATGTCGCCGAACCAGAGATCGGTGTCCCACTCCTGCAGGTAGGCCGACGGCTTGCGCTCCCGATCGGAGTCGCGCCCGGGCGTGGCTCCCGGGGCGGCGGGGACCCCGTACCCGGTGGCGCCTCGCGGACCGGCCGTGCCCTGCGCCGCGACCGCGGGACCGGCACCGCCGGTGTGGAAGGGCATCGAGCTGGTGGTGCGGCCCGGGGCGGCGCCCCCACCGCCCCCACCGCCACCGTCCGGACGTCCGACCGGCCCCGCGTCGACGCCGGACACGCCGGGGCGAGCGCCGCCGGTGTCGGGCCGCGCGGCCGCGCCGGCCGCCGTCGTGACGCTCTCGTCGCCGACGTCCGCGGTGAGCCTCGGCGGGCCGGAGAACACCGGCTGCTGCGCGGCGGCGGACTCGAGCAGCCGGTCGTACTTGGTCATCACCTCGACCGCCTCGGCCTTCGCCTGCCGGCTGTCCCGCTGCTGGGCCATGGACTGCGGCACCGTCACCGGCATGGCCTGCGGGTCGGCCAGCCACGCCCGGGACTGCGCCTCCAGGTCGAACGGGACCGGTTCCGGCATGGTGTCCCGCGCCTGGGCCGCCGCATTGGTCTGCCGGCCGAGCTGGTGGCAGACCAGCTGCGCGCTGCGGCTCGTGCGGCCGCTCCACGTGCTGACGGCCAGCGTGTAGCCGCGCGCCATGTCGGCCGCCTCGCCCTGCCACACCGCGTCGGTACGCGTGACGTGCTCGCGCAGCCGGTCGCTGAACCGGGCCATCGCGTTGGCCAGCTTCGACCACGACTCGGACATGTCGCCGACCTGGCTCGGCACGAGCCCCTCGGTCACCATCCGGTGCAGCTGCTCGTGCTGGTAGCCCTCGTAGACCGCGGTGGACACGGGCGCGTCGTCGCGGAACTCGGCCCCGTCGGTCAGCTCCCGGCGTGCGGCGCGCCAGTCCTCGGTCGCCCGCCGCATGGCCTCGCGCAGGCTGAGCCCGTGCTCGGTCCGGTACTCGTCGCGCAGGGTGCGCCAGTGCGTGTACCGCTCGTGCTCGTCGGGCTCGTGCTGGTCGGACATGGCGTCACACCGTCCCCTCGATCCGCCGGAACGTGCGGGCCGTCTCGTCCTCCTGCGCCACGTACTGGTCGGCGGCCGCCCGGAAGGCACGTGCGCACTGCCGGCACACGGTCTCCAGCTCGTCGATCACGTCGCGGAACGAGTCGGCCGCCTCGCGCTGGTACGCCGAGACCCGCCCGGCGTACGGCCCGGTGCCCAGCTGCGGCCGCTGCCCCGCGGTCAGCAGGCCCACCCTGATCCAGTAGATCTCCTCGACCATGTCGTCGTAGGCCTTGGCGATGCCCTTCGCGCTGTCCGGGTCGATCACCAGCTGGCCGCTGTCGGCCAGCGTCAGCAACCTGGTGGCATCCGCGGTCATCCGCCGCAACGAGCCCCGGTCGAGCTCGCCGCCCTCGCCGAGAACCCGTGCCTGCGCGTCGCCGACGGCGTCGTCGACGGCGTCGGTTCCCGTGTCCGTCCCCGTGTCCATCACCGACTTCCCCTCGGCCGCTGAGTCGTGTTGTCGCACCTTAGCCGCCCGTCAGACGGCCGATCGGGCGAACCGCACAATGGTTTCGGACAGCGAACCGGCCATCCGCGCGTTGTCGCCCGGCAGGTAGCTGGTCCAGAACCTGCCATCCGGCCCGGGGCTCGTGGTGGTGAAGTGCCGGACCGGGCCGCTCGCCGGGTCCAGCGTGTCGAACCAGGTCATCGGTGGCAGCTCGGTCCGGTGGCCGTCGCGGCCCGCGATGACCGGGGTGAACATGCCGCCCCGGACGACCGGGTTCGCGAAGATCCGGTCCACCATGTCCTGCCCGGCCGGGCGGTCCTCGCCGACCGGCGTCAGTACCTGGACCCCGTCGTCGGCCCCGTCCCGCGTGCGGGTCGGTGCGGGGGTCGGCGGCGCGATCGGGCCGGGCACCCGGATCGACTTGCCGCTCGCCGCACGCGTGCGTGGCAGCAGGTCGACGAGCGTCGGGACGGCCGCGCCCGGATCGAGCACGGCGAGCACGAGCTCGGCGCCGCGCTGGACCGCGCACACCCCCGTGCGGTCGGTCCACGCACACCGCGCGACCAGCAGCCCGTCCTCCAGCCGGCCGACGGCCAGCACCGCGTAGGGGGCGTCGGCGAGCGTGCCCAACGCCGCGGCGAGCTCCCCGTCCGGCGCCCCGTCCCGAAGCAGCCCGCGGTCGCCGAGGTCGTCGTGCACAGCGCGGAGGAACCGCTGCCGCTGCGTCTGGTTGGCGTACGGGTAGTCCGGCTCGAACGGCTGCGGCGGCGTACCGAGCCCGAGCTCGGCGAACAGCACCGTGACCGCCGGCAGCGACAGCGACCACGACCGCGAGTACGACACCGAACCCCCTACCGACACGCCGATCCCACTGCCGATCCCTACTGCGAAGAACGTAGCCAATGCCGCCTATGCGCCGGCTATGCGTCGCGTGTAGTCGCCGCATAGGCCGATCCGTGGACCATCCACCGGACATTCCACACCAGACGGATCGGGAAGGGGAAGCGTGGTGGACGGATTCGGCGTCGAGGTCGACGAGCTGACCGCCGTGGCGGCGCGGGTCGACGGCGCGGTGGCACCGGCCGGCGATGTCCGGCTGGGCATCCGCGGCGGCGCGGCCTACGGCGGGGCCGGCATGCAGCGGGCGGTGACCGAGTTCTGCGCGACCTGGCAGCTCGCACTCGCCCGGCTGGTCGAGCGGGGCCAGGCCGCCGGCGCGACGCTCGCCGTGGTCGCCGGGGCCTATGCCGACGGCGAGGACACCGCGCGCCACACCGTGACCGGCCCCATGAAGGCGGACTGACGCGATGACCGGCCCCGTGCCAGGACAGCCGCTCGCCCGGCTCGGCGAGACCACCGATCCCGCGGCCCTCGTCCCCGGCGACCCCGACCTGGTCGACGCCGACGCCGCGGCCCTGACGCTGTACCAGGAGGTGTTCGGCACCGTCGCGGACGACCTGGCGGCCGTCCGCGTGCCGGGCTGGTCGGGCGTCGCGGCCGACGCGTTCCGGGCCGCGCTCGGCGGCGAGGTGCCCCACTGGACACACGCGACCGACGCGATGGGCGCGGCCGCCGGTGCGCTCACCGACTACGCGGGCGAATTGCGTGCCGCCCAGCTCATCGCCGCCCAGGCCATCCAGGTGTGGGCGCAGGGGGAGTGGGCCACCGCGGCGGCCGTGGCCGCGTACCGGGGCGCGGTGGCCCAGGCCAACGCCGCCGGCCGGGCCGACCTCGTCCGCCCGTTCACCGACCCAGGCGACCCGCTGCGCCGGGAGGCCGAGGAGATCCTCGCCCGTGCCCGCGAGCAGCTCGCCGCGGCGTCGGTGACGGCGGAGGGCGCGCTGGCCGACTGCTCGGGCCGCGACCCCGGCGCTCCGCCGTGGCTGTCCGACTCGGCCGACAGCGCCGCCCGCTACCTCGACGAGCACGGCACCGGCGACCTGTCCGGCTCGTGGGACGCCGGGCACCTCGGCTGGGAGGACAGGCGCACCCACGGCGACCGCGCCGACTCCGGCCCAGAGCCGCGCGAGTCGCGGGTCGACGTGGGGCTCGGCGAGTGGGAGGCAGAGGCGAACCTGTACGAGGAGCGGGCGAGCGGCCGGACCAGGATCGGCTCGGTGGACGTGGCCGGCACGGCCGAGGCCGAGGTCGGCAGCGACAGCTCGGCGACGCTCTCGGCCGGCTCGGACGGCGTGCACGCCGAGGTACGCAACCGCACGGGCGCGAGCGCGACGGTCACCGGCACCGCCGGTGTGCCGAGCATCGGGGTCGGCGGCACCGGAGAGGTCTTCGCCGGAAGTGACATGGGCGCGGAGTTGTCGGTCGGGCGCGACGGTGTCGACGTCGGCGGCGACGTGTTCGTCGGCGGCAAGGCCGGCACCGAGGGGCACGTCGACGTGGCCGGGGTGCAGGCCGGGGGCAACGTCGAGGGACGAGCGGGCTTCGGCGCGGACGCCCACGTCACCGCCGGGGTCGAGGACGGCAAGCTCGTCATCGACGCCGCCATCGGCGCCGCGTTCGGCCTCGGCCTCGGCTTCGGCGGGGAGGTCACCGTCGACGGCACGGAGTTCGCCGACACGCTGGTCGACGGATCGACGGCGGTGCACGAGATGGGCGAGGCGATGACCGACCCCGGCTCGCTCACCAACGTGACCGACGGCGCGGGCACGGACACCGGCGGCGGGTCGGAGGGCCTCATGGGCCGGATCGCCGGGGCGGTGTTCGGATGACGAACAGCCCCGTGCACCCCGAACTGCCGTTCCCCATCGAATGCCGGCTGCCGCAGGGATGGCGGGCGGTCGCACCACACGTGATCGGCGCCCCCGACGCCGCGTTCGTCGCGCTGCGTCCGGAGCCGGGTGCGGAGTTCACCCCGAACATCACGGTCGGCGGCGAGCACCGGCCGGCCGAGGTGGCGCTGCCGAACCTCGCGGCGGAGTCCGCGGACCGGTTGCGGCGCTACGGGCAGGTGCGCGTCGACGCCCGGGCCGAGGTGGGCAGCGTCCGGACGCCGGGGTTCGTCCAGGCGTTGACGCTGACCACGACCGTCGACGGCGAGCCGCGCCGGCTGGCGCAGCGGCAGGTGTATGTGTCCACACAGGACACCGCGGACCCGGCCCGGCGAGCGGTGGTCGAGCTGGTGCTCACCACGAGCGCGGACCGGATCGACGAGGTGCTCGAGGACTTCGTCGAGTTCCTCCGCTCCGTTCGGTCCACTGTGGACGATCGCGGCGACGCGGGTAGGCGGGCGGAGACGCTGCGCGTCGCCGCGCAGGCCGACTCCGCGCCGGGCGAGCTGCGTGCGCTGGCGGTGGCCGTACGCGAGGGGCGTACGAGCTGGACCGAGCTCGCCGAGGGCGGCGCCGCCCACGTGCCGGAGGTTCGCGAGCTGCACGCGGCGTTGGCGGAACGCACGCGGCGGCTGCGCCAGGAGTGGAACGTGCCCGGCCCGCGCTCCGCCGCGACCAGGGCCGGCGGGGACAGGGCCGACGAGGACTTCGCTCCGGACTGGCACGCCGTCCGCAAAGACCCATGGTGACAAGGAAACAGGGAGAGGGACATGACCAGCACACGCATGAAGCTGCTCGCCGCGGTCGGCGCGGTGGCCATCACGGTGACCGCCTGCGCGGCCGAGGACGGGGAGGCCACCTCTCCGGCCGCGGAGCGGGAACCGGTTGCCACCCCGACCGAGCAGAGCGCCGCGCCGACCTCGTCGGAGGAGGCCTCGACCGAGGCCGGGGAGATCACCCCGCCCGGAACCGAGCTGAAGGTGGGCGAGACGGCCGTGGTGCGCTACCGCTTCGCCGGCAGTGTCGAGAACACGGTCGGCATGACCGTCACCGCCATCGAGGAGGGGGACCAGGCCGCGTTCACCGCGAAGTTCGGGCCGAAGAGCAAGGGCTACCGGCCCTACTACATCCGGGTCACCATGGAGAACCTCAGCGGCACGGAGATGCCCGGGGTGAGCGGTCCGCGGCTGCGCGCACTCGGCCCGGACGGCCGGACCACCGGCGCGGTCCTCGTCGGCGACCTCGACGGGTGCGAGAGCGAGTCCGCGCCACGGGACTTCACGACCGCCGGCGCCACCTTCGAGACCTGCGTGCTGCAGGCCTCGCGCGAGGGTGAGCCGGTCACCGGCGCCGAGTACGACGACGATGACGCCGGCTACGCCGACGATCCGATCTCCTGGACCACGTGACGTTCGTCTAGGCCGAGCGCCGGTCGAGCACGGAGTTGGCTCAGTGGGTGCGGAGTCTCGGCGGCCGCCCGCAGTCGCTGACCGAGGGCGCGTGCGGCGTGCTGGAGCTCGGGGCACCGCACGATCCGGAACGGCGCCGGGACCGTCGCGAGCCGCTCGGCGTACCAGCCCGGGTTGCTGGTACTGCCGACCAGGCGGCAGGTCCGCGCGTCGAGCGGTTCGAGCCGGCCGATGGCGCGGGGGACGCATGGCGCAGGTCGGCGGGCGGGTCGATCGGGTCGTCGAGCACCTCGACGCTCCGGGCCCGGTCGATCCGGTATGCGCGGCGTGCGCCCGCGGGTGGGTTCGGCACAGCAGGTACCACCGGCCGTGGCGGACCACGACGGCCCGGCCGTTGCCTGTCCCGCAAGGTCGCCGGCGGGGTGGGTCGCGGTCGAGCCGCGAACGGCGTGTCCCAAGCCGCGTACCGCCCGCGTGCTCGAGGCGTACCCGATGATCACCCAGCCCGGCAAGGAGATCACCTGGGGCGAGCCGCACGTCGGTGCCCGCCAGGGTCTTCACCGACGTCTTCACCGACGCCGGCTTCGAGGAGGTCGGTCATCCCACGGCCAGGCGGGTGGTCGTGTGGGTCGACCTCCGTGCCTGAGGGCCGGTCAGTCCGGCTCGTAGGTGGCCAGGACGCAGGCGACCGGTGGGTCGAGGCCGAGGGTCTCGACGCGGGTCCTGGTGAAACCCGCCCGGGTGAGCAGGTCGTGCAGTTCCAGGGCGGCCCGGGCGGTGGTGTCCCGGGTCGCGCCGGGGCAGCGGGGTTGGGACGCGAGCGCGATGCGCCCGCCGGGCCGCAGCAGGCGCCGCAGCTCGTGGAGCCGTGCCACCGGATCGGCCCAGAACCCCACGGAGTTGACCGCGAGGATGGCGTCGAGCGGCTCGCCGAAGCGTGGCAGGTCGTCCACTGTGGACTGAATCAGCTCGACGCGGCCGGCGCGGATCGCGGCCCGGTTGCGCCGGCTCGCCTGGCGGACCATGACCGCCGACCGGTCGATGCCGTAGACGCGGCCTCGGGTGACGCGGTCGGCGAGCCCGGCGATCGCCAGGCCGGGGCCGAAACCGATCTCCAGCACCCGGTCCGCGGGCCGCACGTCGAGCAGCGACACCACCCAGCCGTTGCGCTCCCGGTTGGACCGGCGATGGGCCATGACCCAACCGGCCATCCGTCCGGCGACGCCTCGGGGATGACCGAACTGCCGCACCAACCCGCCGATCGCCCGCCGCTTGAGGCCGGTTCCTGTCGTCGTCACGATCGCCAGTCAACGGCTTCAAGTACGCTCGAAGTCAAGATGTCCGAACAGCAGTTGACCATCGGCGAGCTGGCACATCGCACCGGAGTCGCCACGTCCGCCCTGCGCTACTGGGAGAACATCGGCCTGCTGCCGGCGCCCGCCCGGGTCTCGGGTCAACGGCGCTACCCGCCGTCGGCCATCGGGCTGGTCGGCGTCATCCTGCTGATGCGAGACGTCGGCTTCACCCTGCGCGAGGTCAAGGCGCTCCTAGCGGCCCACTCGTCGGCCGACGACGGTTGGCGGGAGCGGCACGAACGCAAGCTCACCGAGCTCGACCGGCGGATCGCCCGGGCCCAGGCGGCGCGCACCGCCATCGCCCACGCCCTGGCGTGTCCGCACGAGGACATCTTCACCTGCCCCAACTTCGACGCCGTGGTGGCGGCACGCCTCGGCGGCGCGTCCCTGGAGCGGGCCCACTCCCACTGACTCTCACCGACCCGACACCGCTCGGGCCTCAGCTCGGCTCGTCGACGTTCAGTTCGACGAGGTAGCCGACGAGGGAGAGGCCGTCGCGGTCCGGCTGGTACCCCGCCACGGCCTGGACGGGTTCGATCACCGTGGATTCCGCGACCGGGTAGTGCGTCCAGGGGTCTTCGCCCGGCTTCGGGGCGGAGTGGCAGCGGACGACGCGGACCGACCGGACCGACCCGGTCACGCGGGGCGTCTCCTCGGCGTCATGGTGCTCTTCGTGGTGTGTGACGGCCTGCGCCTCGTCCGGTCCGAGGATGGCGCGCAGCCCTTCGGTGTTCGGCGGTTTGAGCGACCAGGTCACGACCGAGCCGACCTCGAAGGGGTCGCCGCAGCAGGTTTGCTGCCATTCGTCCAGCCACACGATCGCGCGCACGGCGAACGTTTCTACCCGCTCGCTCGACGCGACGCACGAGGTTTGGCCAAGGTGGCCGGTGGGCCGCCGTGGCGACGGCCCACCGGCTCGTCGTCGGTCAGCGAATGGGGATCCTCTCGACGTCGACCATGACGTCGGACTGTTGGTTGGGTGGGTTGTTGCCGGGTGTGTTGGGTTCGGCGAAGCGGGCGTCGGTCCAGCACGGGATGGCGATTCCCCTGCGGGTGTCGAGTCCGTTGTAGTCACCGATGAACACGCCGAGCCGGAACGCCAGGTCGGGGTTCCATGCCTGCTCGGAGACCCGTCGCGTGGTGAAGCTCGCGGCGTGGTCGGTCGACACCGACAGGGAGGTGTCGATCAGCTTCGGCCCGCTGTAGCGCCGGTCGAAGTAGGTCACCGCGACGACGCCGTCCGGGGCCACCGACAGCCACGGGAACCACTGATCGTCCACGGATCCCTCGGTGAGGTTGCGCGGTCTGCTCCAACTGCGCCCCGCGTTGGTCGACGTGGTGACCAGTACGTCGGTGTTGGTGTCGGCCGCGGTGCCGTTGCGGTTGTCCGCGAAGGTGAGGTAGAGCCGCCCGGTCCGGGGGTCGAGGTCGATGTTGCCGGCGGCGTTGGTCCTCGCGCACATCAGGTCGAGGGTCTGGCTCCCTTCACAGATCGGGTACTTGTCGGCGCCGTCGAACACGTCGGTGACGAACCGGGGCCGGTCCCAGGTCGCGCCGCCGTCGGTCGACCGCGCGAGGAGGTACTGGCTTCGCTCCGTGCTGTTCACGTTGAAGTTCTGGAACGCCACGTACAGCCGGCCGGTGCGCGGGTCGACCACGGGCACCGAGAACTGGTCCTCGTCGCACGCCCCGTCCGGGTCGCCGGTCTGGAACGCGCAGCGCGGCGCCGAGCCGGAGACCTCGACCGGCTCCGACCAGTGCCGGCCCTGGTCGTCGGAGTACGCGACCACGATCGGCGACTCGACGAACCCGGTGCCGCCCTCGTCGAAGTCGAACCTGGTCCAGGTGACGTAGAGGCGGTCCGGGCTCACGAAACCCTGATCCGTCCCGGGTACCAGCGGCACTCCCGGCGGCCGCGGCCCGGTGGTCATCCATTCCTTGTCGTGGAAGATGCGGCAGTCCTCCGGGCCGCCGTTGTGCACGACGATCCCGTCGCCCGGGGTCGTCTCGGTGCCCGGCGCCACGTCGTCCGACGGAACCGTCCACGTCACGCCGCCGTCGGTGGAGCGGCTCACCGCGATGTAGGAGTCGCAGTTGGCGCGCCCGAACGCGATGAACGACGCGTAGGCCACCCCGGCCCGGTCGAACGCGAGCACCGGGTCGCCGGTGCCGTACATGATCCGGTCCGGCGTGACGACCTGCCGGGCGTGCCCGCTGTGCGGCCAGGTCCGGCCGCCGTCGAACGACACGTAGACGCCCATCGTCGAGTCGACCCCGGGCTCGTAGTCGTTCGACCCGGCGATCACGTTGTTCGGGTCGGTCGGGTTGATCGCGATGGCGGTCTCGTTCGCCGGGAGCCCCGCGCCGCTGCCGAACTGGTCGCTCGGGTTCGCCTTGTTGTCGCCGTTCGCCTGGATGTCGTCGGACGCGACCCGGGCGGTGACCCGGGCGTTCCGATCGGCCGTCACGCCTCGCTCGGCCGACATGAGGTCGCGGTCGGCGACCCCGGAGAGTTGCGGGCGCCCGGGCCCCGGCTCGTAGCCGAACCGGCCCGATGGCGCCGCCTGAGATGTCGTGCCGGCCAGGGTCACCACGGCCCCGGCCAGAATGAGGACGGCTCCCGCCGCCCACAGCCGACTCATCTTCATGCCATTTCACCTCGTGATCAACGAAATGTGGCTGGCAGAGCGGACCCCGCCGGAAGCTACTCCCGCCCGGCGAACCGGTCCATAGCCCAAAAGAGCGCCCTCGACGGCCACGACCGGCGTGGCGGTCGGACACCGGAACCGGCCGTCACCGCGACGCGAGCAGCGCCGACATGGTGACGGCGACGAGGCGGTCCACGGCCTTCAGCGAGGTCGCCGCGGTCGCGCCGGTCAACGCGTGCAGGCAGAAGTTCGTCAGCTCACCGGGCGAGACGTCGTCGCGGACGTCGTCCCGGCGGGCACCTTCGGCGAGCAGGTCGCGGACCAGGTCGTGGAGGAGCTTCGACGCGTGCCCGACGTGATCGTGCCGGTGCAGCATCGCCGCGAGCTCGGACCCGTGGTGCGCGCGGATGCGGTGCAGGTGGCGGGCGTAGGTGGTCAGGACGGCCTCGAGACCCTCGCGTGGATCGGCGGCCCGATCCCGTACCTCCGCGAGGAGATCCAGGTTGCGGGTGACCTGCCGCTCGTGCCAGGCGACGAGGATCGCTTCGGAGTCGGGGAAGTACTTGTACAGCGTGGCGCGGCCGATGCCGGTGTGCTCGGCCACCCGGGACATCGTCACCGCGCGGAGGCCGTGCTCGGCGACCAGTGCCCCGGTGGCGTCGAGCGCGGCGTCGCGAACCGCACGCCGGTGGGCGTCGATCGTGTTGTTCCACAACCTGGGCACCGGCCGAGCGTACATGTGGTTGTGGACGAATACAGTACGTCTTGTCAATGACAGAGTGTCTCGATAAAGTGCGCGGCATGACCGAGGACGGGCATGCGCCCCGCTGGGTGAAGGTGACCGGGATCGTGGTGGCCGCGCTCGCGGTGCTGGCCGTGGTGGCGCTGCTCTTCGGCGGGGAGCACGGTCCCGGCCGGCACGCGCCGGACGTAGAGCAGTCGGTCGACCTGGGATGACACCTGTGATGACACAGGGGCCACGACTGCGCCGGTTCCTCCTGGTCGTGCACGTCACGACGTCGGTCGGCTGGCTCGGCGCGGTGCTCGCGTTCCTCGGGCTCGCCGTGGTCGGCCTGACGAGCGCGGACGACGGGACCGTGCGCGGTGTGTACCTGGTGATGGCGCCCGCCGGCCGCTACGTGCTGATGCCGCTCGCCGTGGCCTCACTCGTGATCGGGATCGTGCAGTCCCTCGGCTCCAGGTGGGGGCTGGTCCGGCACTACTGGGTGCTGTTCAAGCTCGTGATCACGGTGATCGCGACGCTCCTCCTGCTGCGCTACCTGGCGACCTTCGACGCGCTGGCGGCCGCGGCGGCGGACCCGGACACCGACCTCGCCGACGTCCGATCCGCGTCGCCGCTCCTGCACGCCACGCTGGCGCTGCTCGTCCTGCTCGCCGCCACCGTGCTGGCCGTGTACAAGCCGCGCGGCGCCATCCGGTGGCGGCGGACCACTTAGCCGCGAGACCACCGCGTGCCGGGCTCACTCATGGCCGCACACCACGTCGACCAGAGCCGGGCGGCCCTCGTCGAGCACCGTCCGTGCGGCGCGCCGGACCGCGTCCTCGACGAGCGCCGGGTTGTCCACCGGACCCTCGGCGTGCCAACCGAACGAGCGCGCGACGGCCGCGAAGTCCGGGGCGGGGTGGTCGATCTCCATGCCGAAGAACGCGTTCTCCCCAGGGGTTCCGCGCACCTGCGCGAGCCGCTCCTGGTGGTCCCAGTCGCCGACGTAGCCGCGGTTGTTGACCATGACGACGAGCAGCGGGATCTCGTGGTAGGCCGCCTCCCACAGGGCACCGAGGTCGTACATGAGGTCGCCGTCCGGCTGCAGGTCCACCACCAGCCGGCCGGATCCCTTGTGCGCCAAGGCGACGCCGAGCGAGATGCCGAACTGGGTGGCCGTGCCGAGGCTGATGCCCGGGTGCCGGTACGGGCGGTCGAAGTCCCACAGCCGCAGCGCCCAGTCCTTGGCCGTGCCGGCGCTGAGCACCCAGTCGTGCTCGCGCACCACGTTCCAGACCGCGCACGCCAGGCGGGCGGAGGTCACGGGGGAGTCGTCCCAGCGCTGCCGGGCCTGCGCCCACCACGCCTCGCGGGTGCGGTGGTGCATGTCGCCGAGCGCGATCCGCCAGCGGGCCCGTGCGTCCCGGCGGGCCGGGTGGGCCGCCTCGCGCTCGCGGCACAGCTCGATCAGCTGCGGGAGCGCCACCGTGGTGTCCGCGGTGACCTGCAGGTCGAGCCGGTGCATGCCCATGAAGTCGTGCGACCAGCTCGACGTGCTGACGTGGCCCAGCCCGAGGTCGGCGACCTTCGCGTCCGGCGCGATGCGGGACTGGAAGGTCCGGTCGGTCTTGTTGAGCGTCGTCGTGGGCTTGCCGTAGTCCTTCACGTCCAGGAACACCACGGCGTCGGCGTCCTCGAGCGCGGTGGTGCCGGTGGCGTTCAGCGGGTGGTGGCTGGGGAAGTTCAGCCTGATGTGCGTGTCGATCACTCCTGCCCCCAGCGACTCGGCCAGCTCGACCAGCTGCCCCATCGCGTCCGGGGAACGGCCGGCGTAGCCGGGGACGAGCACCGGCCGCTCGGCGGTCACGAGCAGCTCGGCGAGCTCGGCGAGGGCGGCGGGGTCGGCGCCGAGCCGCGACGGGATCGGGTTCGCCGTGATGGCGGGCGGTTCGATGTCCGCCGTGAGCGGATCCTCCTGGACCGTGGTGTCGAACGCGAGGTACACCGGCCCCTGCGGCTCGCTGACCGCCACCCGGTAGCCGCGGGCGACCGACTCGTGCACCGACCCGACGGTGGCCGGTTGGTCGTCCCACTTCGTGAAGTCGCGGACCAGGTTGCCCTGCACGTTGGACACGTGCAGCCAGTCGATGCTGGGCCGGCGCCGCTCGTAGGCCATCGGCCCGGCTCCGCCGAAGAGCATCACCGGCACCCGGTCCACATAGGCGTAGTAGATCCCGAGCGTGGCGTGCAGCAGCCCCACGGTGTCGTGCACGATGCAGCCCGCCGGCTCGCCGGTCACCTTCGCGTAGCCGTGCGCGATGCCGACCGCGATCTTCTCGTGCGTGCACACGATCATCCGCGGGTCGTTGGCGCCGTAGTTCACGATCGAGTCGTGGATCGCGCGGAACGAGGAACCGGGGTTCATCGTGAGGTAGCGCAAACCGTGCGCCCGCATCGCGTCGACGATCACGTCCGAACCGAAACGTCGCGGTCCGCGGCCGTCGCGCAGCCTTCCGGCGTAGCTCACGTGGTACCTCCTGACACAGGGCTTCCGGACACAGCGCTTCCGGACACGGTGCTTCCGGACAGGGTGGACGGTGCGAACAGCTCGTCGACGGAGAGCGGACGGGCCAGCAGGCCCTGCTCCTCGCCGTAGCGGATCAGTGTCGCCAGGTCGTGCCGGTTCGGCTCGACGCCGTAGGGCCAGAAGTCCTCGCCGAGCACGGCGCGAACCTCCGCGAGGAAGTCGGTGAGCCAGGGGAGCGTGACGGGCAGCGCGCCGGGGGCCTCGAGCTCGCGCAGGCACAGGTCCTTCGCCTCGCCGAACGCGTCGAGGAGCGACCTGGCGAGCCACGGGTACGCCTCGTGCACCTCACGCCGCAGCGCTACGCAGTGCATGATCGGGAAGTTGCCCCGGCGTAGGTAGTAGTCGCGCTCGGCAGACACGTGGTCGGCGAACAGGCGCCGGACCCGCGGGTCGCCGCGCTCGAAGGAGCGCGGGGGCAGCGCCGCCATGAGCGCGTCGATCTCGCCGGACGCCAGCATCTCGTCGAGCGTGCGGTCCTCCGGCACGGGCTCGATATGGATACCGGGGCGGATCCCGGGTACGTCGAGCCGGATCCGTTCGGTGCCGCCCGGCGTGTTCAGCCCGCCCGTGAGCCAGTGGACGTCCTGCGCGCGGACGCCGTGGTCGTCGGAGAGCATGCCGCGCATCCAGATCGCCGCGGTCATGTGGTAGTCGGGCACGCCGATCCGCCGGCCCTTCAGGTCCTCCGGCCACTCGATCCCGCTCGCGGTGTTCGTCCAGATGAAACCGTGCCGGAAGTAGCGCGAGGTGAACACCGGGATCGCGACGAACGGGTTCTCGCCGGGATGGCCGGCGCGTGCGGCGAGCGTCAGGTAGCTGCCGAGCGACATCTCCGAGACGTCCCAGCGGCGGAACCGGACCTGCTCGTGGAAGATGCGGTGCGAGGGCATGACGGTGTGCTCGAGGACCACGCCGGCGGGCACGACCCGGCCGTCGCGCAGCGGGCGGACCCGGTCGTAGTCGCCGCAGGCGAACGTGATCCGCACGGGGGAGCGGGCCATGTCAGTTCCGCCTCTCCGGAATTACATGTGTTGGTTGCGTTGGGTTTGTCTTGTCCGGTTTGGTGCGTACTTGTGGCTGGGTTGCGTCCCGGTCCCCTTAGGTGCGGTTGGTAGACACGTGGTTCTTCTGCGGTCATCTTCGTGTCAGTCTTTTTGCAGGAACAGTTCGTCGGGTAGTTCGGTGCCCAGGCCCGCCGCGGCCGCCAGCTCGTAGGCGCGGCCGGCCAGCCCGGCCAGCTCGACCCCTTGCAGGCCACCGCTGGACAGGCCCTGCGCGCCGCCGCCCGCGAGGTCGCTCAGGAAGGTGATCTCGTCGTCGGTGGTGCGGCCGAGCGGTGTCCCGCTCATCCAGTCGACGCACGCCACGTGCCGCCCGGCGAAGGGCGCCCCCGCGCCGCCGCCGCGGGGGATCGCGGCGCGCTCCTCCTCCCGCCCGGCCACGTAGCACATCGTGTTGAGGTGGATGGCGAAGTTGTCGTCCTGGTAGCCGCCGAGGTTCAGCGGCGTGGGCTGCTCGGCGAGGTGCCCGACAGTCGTGATCCGCTCCCGGGCGGAGGCGTGCAGCTCCCGGTTGGACACGTTGCACACGAACATGCCCGGTCGCAGGTGCTCGCCGAACAGCACGGGCGGCAGCGAGTTGGTGCATGTGGACACCACGTCCGCGCCGTCGAGGGCTTCCTCGGGCCCGGTGGCGGGCTCGGCCGGCAGGCCATCCGCGCGCAGCTCGGCGCAGTAGGCCTCGACGTGCTCGGGAGTGGGGCAGTAGACCTTGATCCGGGTCAGCGGCAGCACCGTCGCCAGCGCGCGGGCGTAGCTGCGGGCGAAGCCGCCGGCGCCCAGCATCCCCAGCACCGCCGAGTCCGGGCGGGCCAGGTAGCGGGCACCGAGACCGGCGAGTGCCGAGGTGCGGACGTACCGAAGGTGGCCGTCCTGGATGATCGCGACCAGTGCCGCGTCGCTCGTGCGGAACAAGAGGACGAACCCGCCGTAGTGGCCCGGTGTGGAGTAGTACGCGGACAGGCGGCGGGCGCCGTCGACCACCGGCCAGTGGATCACCTCGGGCTTGACCCGCAGCGCGTAGTAGCCGCCGCTCACCACGCCGTCGGCGGTGGTGAACCGGGCGTACTCGCCGGCCGTGCCGGCCGGGGCGAGCACGTCGACCCGGGGGCGGCGGGCCGCCTCGCCGGCGGCGAACGCGGCGAGGCTCCCGTAGAGCGCGTCGATGGCGTGCGGGTAGTCGAGCACGGCACCGAGGTCCTCGTTCGTCAGCACCCGAACCACAGTCGTTCTCATTTCGCTCGATGAATTTTGTGCGCGATGTATTCGGTCGTGTGCCGTGCGTGGACAATCGAACAGGACTGTGCGAAACGTGCGGTTGGAAAATTTCCGGCACGCTCGTGGGTGGCGTGTCCGGCTCGATTTCCGAGCGCTCCGAATTTTCGCCTCCGGCACCGTGCCCGGCCCGCGCGCCGGGCCAAAGAAGTAGTAGACAAGGCGGCCATCGTACGCCACTATCGTACATAGTACGGCACGCTGCACGGTAGGACAACCCAGATCATTGCGATCAGGCTATCGACCTGCTGTTATGTCTACACCCGGATGTGGTCGGGAACGTTTCAGAATGTTGCGAGAACGGGAACCGGGATGGTCTTGACGGTGACCTTGCGGGCGCTTAGCCTGCTGAAACTTCGGATGCGAAATCCTGCACTTTGGATCCGAGATTCAACTCCTGACCACCCCGGGCTGTCGTTGACGACCGAGCGGAGAGGAACGGCCGCGTGACTTATCAGGATTTGCGGGATTGGATCGACAAAGTCGAAGAACTTGGCGAGCTGCGGCGGATTTCGGGAGCACATGTCGATGACGACGTCGCGCCCATCACCGATGTCGCCGAGCACGCGATGGACGGTCCGGCGGTCCTGTTCGACCGGATCCAGGGCTTCGAACCCGACCACCGGATCCTCGTCAACCCGATCAGCTCGCTCAACCGCGTCGCGCTCATGGTCGGCTTCCCCACCGGACTGTCCAAGGCGGACTACTGCGACCTGTGGCGTACCCGGCTCCAGGACCTGCCCGACGTGCCGCCGAAGGTCGTCACCGACGGCCCGCTGCTCGAGAACGTCTTCGCCGACGACCAGGTCGACCTGCTGAGGTTCCCCGTGCCGCGCTGGCACGACAAGGACGGCGGCCGCTACATCGGCACGGGCGACGCGGTGATCTGCCGGGACCCGGACGGCGGCTGGGTCAACATCGGCACCTACCGCGTGATGGTCGTCGACGAGCGGCGGGTGTGCGTCTACACCGCACCCGGCAAGCACGCCACGATCTTCCGCGACAAGCTATTCGCCGAGGGCAAGCCGATGCGCGTGGCGATCTCGGTCGGCCAGGACCCGCTGATCCTACTCGCCGGCGGCACCCAGGTGCCCTACGGCAAGTCCGAGTACGGCTACATCGGCGGGCTGAAGGGCGAGCCGGTGGAGGTGCTGGAGGGTGACTACACCGGGCTGCCGATCCCCGCCCGCGCGGAGATCGTCCTCGAGGGCGAGATCTCCCCCGCCGAGAAGCACCGCGAGGCGCCGTTCGGCGAGTGGCCCGGCTACTACGCCAGCGGCGAGCGGATGGAGTACGTGACCACGATCCACCGCGTCTACCACCGCAACAGCCCGATCATGACCGGCACGCCACCGGCCAAGCCGCCGACCGGCAAGCACACCGCGCTCGGCACCATCCGCGCGGCCCGGATCCGCGAGGAGATCCGCAAGGCCGGCATCCCGGAGGTGCAGCACGTCTGGCTCCACGAGTGTGGCAGCCGGTTCCTGGTCGCCGTGTCCATCAAGCAGCGATACCCGGGGCACGCCACGCAGGTCGGGCACGTCGCGGCCATGTGCCAGGGCGGGGCGTACATGGGGCGCATCGTGATCGTCGTCGACGAGGACATCGACGCCTACAACCTGAATGACGTGATGTGGGCGGTCTGCACCCGCAGCGACCCGGCCACCGATGTGTCGATCATCAAGCGTGCGTGGAGCGACGAGCTCGACCCGATGGTCCCGCCGGGACAGAAGAAGAACCCGTTCACCTCGCGCATGATCATCGACGCGACCCGGCCGTGGGAGTGGCGCGAGCAGTTCTCCGACGTCGTCGAGCTGACCCCCGAAGTCCGCGAGGCCACGCTGCGGAAGTGGGGACCGACGCTGTTCGGCTCCACCGGCGCCCCGGCCTTCGGCTAGCGCGCCCGAAACCCCGAACTCCACCCTCACGACCCCGCGGAGGCGGCCCGTGTACTGGAACGACATGAGGGAATTCCTCGAGCACCTCGACAAGAAGGGCGACCTCGTCACCGTCGGCAAGCCGGTGAGCACCAAGTGGGAGATCGCCGCGTACATCCGCAAGTCCTCGGACACGGGCGGCCCGTGCTTCGTGTTCGACGACGTGGTCGGGCACCCGGGGTGGCGGGCCACCGGCGCCATGTACGCGACCCCGGGGCGGGTGCTCGACGCGCTGGACGTGCCGATCGAGCAGGTGACGCGGCACTACCTGGAGGCGATCCAGAACCCGATCCCCTGGGAGGTGGTGGACGGCGGCCCGGTCAAGGACGTCGTCGTCACCGGGGACGACGTCGACCTCGCCACCGTCCCGGTGGTCACTCACTCCGAAAAGGACGGTCCGTTCATCACCGCCGGCGTGCAGGTCGCCCGGGACCCGGACACCGGCGTGCACGGCCTCGGCATGCACCGGATGGAGGTGTTCGGCCGCGACCGCCTCGGCCTGTGGGCACCCAACGAGCGGCGCATCGGCCGGGCGCGGCTCAAGCGCGCGGAGCGCGGCGAGCGGCTGGAGATCGCGGTGGTCATCGGGCCGGACCCGTGCACGGTGCTGGGTGCGTGCGCGCGGGTCCCGCACGACCAGGAGAAGTACGCGATCGGTGGGGCGCTGCTCGGCGGCCCGCTCAAGCTGACCCGCTGCGAGACGATCGACGTGCTGGTGCCGGCGAGCGCCGAGTGTGTCATCGAGGGCTACATCGAGCCGGGCGACACGCAGACCGAGGCGCCCTTCGGCGAGTTCCCCGGCTGCTACGGCGGCCGGATGCAGGTGCCGGTCATGACCGTCACCGCGATCACCCACCGCCGCGACCCGATCTTCCAGACCGTGCTCACCGGCTTCCCGGTCACCGAGGACCACCTCCTCAACTGGGTGGCGATGAACGCCGTCGTGTACTCCGACGCCAAGCGGGTCAGCCCGGGCGTGATCGACGTGACGGTCAAGGGCAACTACGTCTACGAGGCCGTGGTGAAGATGACCAAGCGGCACCAGAGTGAGCCGTGGAACGTGATGTCGGCGGTGCTCGCCGGCAACGCGCAGGCGAAGTACTGCGTGGTGGTCGACGAGGACGTGAACATCTTCGACGACCGCGAGGTCAACTGGGCGGTCAACACCCGCTCGCAGCCGGCGACCGACGTACACATCTTCCCCGTGATGGTCGGCGCGCCGCTGGACCCGTCGGCCCCGCTCGTGCGGCAGACCTCCAAGATGGGCACCGATGCCACGAAACCGCTCGGAGCGGAGGCGCTGCGCTACGAGAAGGTGCTCGTCCCCGGTACCGACGAGGTCACCTGGTAGCCCGCTATGGGTGAGGACGCGAGGATCAGCTCCGGCGAGCTGTGGATCGAGCAGCGGCAACTGGTCGACCAGGTCGTGGAGAAGCTACGCGACGCGATCACCCGGGGCCACTTCGAACCCGGCCAGGTGATCCGCCAAGCGGCCCTGGCCGACCGGATGGGCGTGAGCCGCACCCCGCTACGCATGGCCCTGAGCATCCTGACCAGCCAAGGCCTGTTACAACGCAACGGATCCCGCGGCTACGTCGTCGCCGGCTACTCCTACCGAGGCGCGCTGGACCTGTACAAGCTGCGGGAGCTGGTGCTGTGTCACGTGTGCCGGCTGGCCGCCGAGCGCATCACCGACCAGCGGCTCGCCGAGCTCGGCCGGATCGTCGAGGAGTCCGAGCGGTTCGTCGAGGCCGGGGACTGGCCGGGCTGGCTCGGGTCGAACGAGATGTTCGGCGGCTGCATCGCCAGGGCCTCCGGCGTGCCGCTGCTGGAGCAGTTCCTGGAGACGATCGGCATCCAGGCGCGGGTGTTCCAACCCACCCTGCTCGCCAGCACCGGCGACACCCAGGCCCGGCTCACCGTCGCGGCACGCGAGCACCGGGCGATCTACGACGCCATCCGGGCTCGGGACCCGAAGGCCGCCGAGCGCGCCGCCCGCACCCACGTGGTGAACTCGCGCAAGCGGTTCGAGGCGGCACACCGGATGTCCGATCGGGACGAGGTGGCCCGATGACCGGGGCGGCGCTGGGCGCCGGGGCGCGGGCCAGGACCCGCCTGCCCGCGTGGCTGATCCGGGTCATCGCCTGGGTCACCGTCCTGGTCGCATGGCAGCTGATCGCCGCGCGGATCGACCCGAGGTTCTTCGCCACCCCGATCGCGACCGTCAAGGCGTTCGTGATCCTGGTGCAGAGCGGCGACCTGCACGAGGCGTTCCTCAGCAGCGCCCGGAGCCTGTTCGCCGGCTTCTCGTTCGCGGTCGCGATCGGCGTGACCGTCGGGCTGTTGATGGGCCGCTACCGGTTGGTCGGTGCGGCGCTGGACCCGTATGTGAACGCGTTGTTCCCGACGCCGCGCATCGCGTTCATCCCCCTCGTGGTGCTGTGGTTCGGCCTCGAGTTGCAGGCGAAGGTCATCGTCGTCTGCCTGATGTCCGTGTTCCCGATTCTGATCAACACCTATGTGGGCGCCCGCGACGTCAGCGGTTCGCTCGACGAGGTCGGCCGCTCGTTGTGCGCGACGGAGCGCATGATCCTGCTGCGGATCTTCCTGCCGGCGACGCTGCCGCACATCCTGGCCGGGGTCCGGCTCGGGCTCGGGCAGGCGGTCGGCGGCATGGTGGTGGCGGAGATCCTGCTCGCGTTCGGCGGGCTGGGCAGCCTGATCACCGCCTACGCGCGGAGCTTCCGCCCCGACTACCTGTTCGCGACGATCCTCGTCCTGGTCATGCTCGGGGTCGGGCTCACCTTCCTGGTGCAGTTCGTCGAACGGCGGCTGTCCCGGGTGAACATCGAGGTGATGGACCAATGACGCCCCCTGTGTCGACCTCAAGATCAAATCAGACCGAGCGCTTCCCAACCGCACCTCAGGGGACCGTGACGCAACCCAGCTACAAGCACGTGACCAAGCAGAATCGTTCGTTCTTCAACGGAACCAACACATGGAATTCCCCTGTGTCGACCTCAAGATCAAATCAGACCGAGCGCTTCCCAACCGCACCTAAGGGGACCGTGACGCAACCCAGCCACAAGTACGTGAACAACCGCACCCTTCGCTGGAACGGAACCAGCACATTGAATTCCGGGGAGGCGGATCAGTCATGACCGCGACGTACCCGGTGACCCGGCCCGGGCAGCGGACCCCCGCCGTGCGGCGATCCCGCAGGCCGGGCAGCGCGCAGGTGCGGTGGGTCGTGCGGATCGTGTCGGTGACGCTGGTCCTCGGCGTGTGGGAGGTCGTCGGCAGGCAGGTGAGCCCGCTGTTCCTGCCCTCGCCGTCGCACATCCTCGAGGGGATGGTCGATTCGGTGGTGAGCGGCGAGCTGCCGCGGGCAGCGGGCTCGTCGCTCGGGACGTTCGCGATCGGGTTCCTCATCTCCGCCGTGCTCGGCGTGCCCATCGGGTTGGCCATGGGCCGGTCGCGCGTGGTCGAGCACACGCTGGACAGCTTCGTCTACGCGCTCTACGTGGTACCGACGATGGCGTTCGTACCGCTGCTGGTCCTGTGGTTCGGCAACGGCACCGTGTCGAAGCTGATCATCGTGGTGAGCGTGGCGACCTTCCCGATCATCATCAACACCTACGTCGGTGCCAAGAACATCGGTCCGTCCATGATGGACATCGGACGGTCGGTGTCGGCCGGTCCGTGGAAGAACTTCGTGTCGATCGTCGTCCCCGGGTCGCTGCCGTTCATCCTCGCCGGGCTCCGGCTCGCCATCGGCCGGGCGCTGAGCGGCGTCGTCGTGGGCGAGCTGTTCACCGCCATCAGCGGTCTCGGCGGGCTGCTGATGACCTACAGCAACCAGCTGCGCACCCAGCTGGCGTTCGGCCCCGTCGTTGTTCTGATGATCTTGGGGATCAGCTTCACCGCGCTGCTCCGGTTCGTCGAGTCGCGGGTGGTCGCTTGGAAGGAAACCGAGCGGCACAGCGACGAACGCTAGTCAGACTTCCTTTCGAGAAAGAGAAAAGTCATGAAATTCGAGACTGCCAGGTCTCGCCGGGACGTCCTCAAGATCGGACTGGCGCTCGGCGCGGTTCCGCTGCTGGGCGCGTGTGGCGACGACGCGGGCGCGGCCGGCGAGGGCGGGCGCATCGCCTGGCGCAGCGGCACCATCAGCCCGACCATCCCCGACGGGTTCACCCTCATGTGCGACAAGAAGGGCTATCTCTCCGAGGCGGGCCTCGACGTCGAGTTCACCTCGGCCAACGGCGCCGAGCTGGTCCGGGCCGCGGTCGGCTCCCGGCTCGACGTCATCCTGCTCGCCCCGGGCACCGGCTTCGCCGCCAACGAGAACGGCGCCGATCTGAAGCTGGTCGGCGTGCCGTGGAACAAGGTGCGCGACTTCATCTTCGCCAAGAAGGAGATCGCCGATCCGGCCGACCTAGCGGGCAAGCGGATCGCGATCCAGGCGCCCAACACCTCGTCCGCGATCCTGGTGAACGCGGTCCTGGAGCAGTACCAGATCGACCCCGGTCAGGTGAGCATCGTGCAGTCCGGCGGCGACTCGGAGCGGATGGCCGCGCTGCTCAGCGGCCAGGTCGACGCGGCGCTCGGCGGTGTGGAGAACATCCCGATCATCGACCGGGACCCGAAGCTCCACAGGCTGGTCTCGCTCGCCGACATCGTGCCCGACGTGCTCGGCTCCGGCTGGTTCGCCACCGCGGGGATCATCGAGGAGCGGCCGGACGACCTGACCAAGGTGCTCACGGCGTACACCAAGGGCATGCGCTACGCCCTCGACCACCTTGACGAGGCGACGGCGCTGGCGATGGAGCGGCTCAAGAGCGCGGCGGAGGACGAGCCCGACGTGGCCGAGGCCATCAAGGCGCACCGCGACCTGAAGATCATCAACCCGGATCTCGGTTGGACCGACAAGCAGGTCGAGGCTACCCAGGAGCTGAACGTCGCGATCCAGGCCCAGAAGGCGGTCATCCCCGCTGCCGACGTCACCGACACGTCCTTTGTGGACAAGGTGATCGCCGAGCTCAAGACCTACTCCTGGTAGCCGTCGCGGATGACGGCGTGGTGGCGGCGC
>NZ_JBOHGB010000023.1:0-66061 GCF_050699935.1 Actinophytocola sp. | reverse complement strand
GCGGGCCCTCGTGCTGTCCGGCTCGAGCTGAACGTGTTCAAAATCTCCCGCCGGATTCGAGTTTCCCGCGCATGTCCGTGGGCATGATGAGGGTGTGACCCCTGAGCTGATCGCGGACTACCGACCCGGCTCGTTCCTTCTCACCTCCCCGCGGCGGGGCCTGCTCGCCACCGGAGCGCGGACCGTCGTCGCCGAGCCCGACCCGGACGAGCTGTCCGCGCGGGTGACCAAGCTGCTGGTCGACTCCGACGTCCCGCTCGCCGTCGGCGCCCTGCCCTTCGACAGCACCGGGGAACGGGCCACCGCGCCCCACGTCGTGCTGCCCAGGTCCGTGCGGTGGTCCGGGCCGGTCCGGCCGGCGCGCACCGGCCGGCCGGTGCCCGTCGACCTCGACGTGGTCCCCGTGCCCGCGCCGGCCGAGTACGAGCGCGCCGTGGCGCGGGCCGTCACCCGACTACGCGCCGGCGAGCTCGACAAGGTCGTGCTGGCCAGGGCGTTGCGCCTGCACTCGGCCGGCCCGGTGGCCGTGGCCCCGCTGCTCGCCAACCTCGCCGCCGACAACGCCACGGGCTACACGTACGCGGTCGACCTGCCCACCGGGGGCGCCAGCCGGCGCACGCTGGTCGGCGCCACGCCGGAGATGCTGCTGTCCCGCAGCGGTCTGACGGTGGTGTGCAACCCGCTCGCCGGCTCGATGCCGCGCCACCCCGATCCCGAGCTGGACCGGGCCAGCGCCGAGGCGCTCGCCGCGTCCGCCAAGGACATCGAGGAGCACCGGGTCGTCATCGAGACGGTCGTCGACGCGCTGCGGCCGTTCTGCCGGACGCTGACCGTGCCGGACGGCCCGTCGCTGGTCAGCACGTCGGCGGTGTGGCACCTGTCCACCATGATCACCGGTGAGCTCGCCGATCCGGGCATCTCCTCGCTGCGCCTGGCCTGCGCGCTGCACCCGACGCCCGCCGTGTGCGGGCGGCCGTTCGGGACGGCGAAGGACACGATCGCCGAGCTCGAGCCGTTCGACCGCGGCTTCTACGCCGGCGCGATCGGCTGGTGCGACGCGGACGGCGACGGCCAGTGGGTCGTCGCGATCCGCTGCGCGGAGATCACCGAGCCCGCGCCGGGCGCCGGCCCGGCGGCCTCGGGCTCGACGCTGACGCTGTACTCCGGTGCCGGCATCATGCCCGCGTCGCAGCCGCAGCTGGAGCTCGCCGAGACGTCCGCGAAGTTCCGCACGCTGCTGCGGGCGATGGGAGTGCCCGACATCCCGGCCTGAGCGTGGTCAACTGCCGGATAGGGTGGGGTCGAGCTTGGACTGTTGACCCTGGGGACCTATGTGTCGACCACGTGCACGAGATGTCCGTCGCCGAACCCTGCTTCGTGGCGCGGTCCTCGCTCCGCTGGCGGGCCCGGCCGCCGGCTGCGGGGACCTCGCGCGGACCACGGGCCTGGGTGACTTCGTCCGCGTCGCGGTGAGCTGGAGCGCCGCCGAGCTGGCCGCGTTCGACCGGGTGCTGGACCGCCGCCGGGTCGACGACACCGAGCTGGTCCCGCTCGGCGACGACATCGGCGCGGCGCTCGGCGCGGCGACCACCGGGCGGCCGGACGTCGTGGCGCTGCCCCGGCCCGGGCTCGTGACCGGCAACGTCGAGAAGCTCGCGCCGCTGCCGGACGAGGTGTGGCGCGACGCCTACGACCGGGTGTGGCGTCCGGAGCTGCCGACCAGGCGACACTACGCGCTGCCGTTCAAGATCGCGCACACCTCCGTGGTCTGGTACCGCAGGTCGGTGTTCGCGGAGCACGGCCTGCGGCCTCCAGACACGTGGCGGGACTGGCTCGAGCTGAACGAATCGATCATCGACCGGACCGGCGTCGCGCCGCTCGCCATGGGCGGCGGGGACGGGTGGGTGCTGGCCGGGTTCTTCGCGAACGTGCTGTTGCGGCATTTCGCCGGCAGCTACGACGCACTGCTGGCGCCGCACGATGCCCGGCTGTGGACGAGCGGCGAGGTGCGCGCGGCGTTCCGGATGGTGGCGGACATGTGGGGCCGCGCGGGGGCGCTGTCCGGTGGGGCGGACCGGGCGCTCGTGCAGCAGTTCCCGGACGCGGTGCTGGAGGTGTTCTTGTACCACCGCGCGGCGATGGTGCCGGCGCCGGACTTCGCGGAGTCGGTGATCCGGCAGTTCGGGGTGCTCACCGACGACGTGGGCACGTTCACCTTCCCCGCGGGCCCGCCCGGCGCGCCCCTGGTGATCTCCGGCGACCTGCTCGTCCTGACCGCCCCGGCGAGCCCGGCGGCCACCAACCTGATCCGCTATCTGTCCACTCCGGACGCTCCGGTGCCGTGGATCCGGGACACCGGCGGGTTCATCGCGGCCAACCCGAGCACGGACCCGCGGCACTACAGCCCGACGCTGCGCCGGCTCGCCGAGGACCTGCGGGACAACGACGTCCGGTTCGGCCTGTCCGACCAGCTGGGCCGGCTCGGCGGTCGCGAGGGGTTGCAGCGGGTGCTGCAGGACATGCTCCGCGACCTGGCCGACGGCACACCCCCGCACACGGCGGCCGAGACCGCGGCGGCATCGATGGTCGAGGCCGAGGAGCGGACCCGATGACGTCGCCTCACACACCCGCCCGTCCGCGCGGCCGCTTACCGGGCCGGGACCGGCGGCGTCCGCGGTCGGCGGGGTGGGGGTGGTGAGTATGGAGGTGACCTCCGCGCGTGGTCTGCGGCTCGAGGTGGCCGGGCGGGAACTGACCGGTCCGCTTCGGCACGAGCCCGCCGAGCGGCGGCGAGGGAGCCCGCTGCTCGGGCTGCCGGCGCTCGTCCTGCTCGTGTTGCTCGTCGTGCCCATGGGGTGGACGCTCGTCCGGGCGCTGCACGCGCCCACGCCGCTCGTCGGGAACTTCCGGGACCTGTTCACCGATCCGGACGCCCTGCGCGCGGCCTGGCACAGCGTGCTCTGGGTGGGCATCGCGCTCGTGTTGCTCGCCGTCGGGTACGGCATCGCGATCGTCAGTCGGCAGGTGGCCGGGCTGTGGCGGGTCGTGCTCTACGTCATGATCCTGCCGTTCGGGGTCTCCGCGGTCGTGGCGGGCGCGGTGTTCCGGATGATCTTCGACCCGAACCCGGAGCGGGGCATGGCCAGCGCGCTGTTCGGCGGCGGTGTGACCTGGCTCGGGCCCGACCTGATCTGGTGGGTGCTCGCGTCCGCGTTCGCCTGGTCCTGGCTCGGGTTCGTGGTCGTGCTGTTCCGCGCCGGCCTCGACGCCAACCCCGGGCTCGGCCACCGCCTGGGCCGGCTGCGGCTGCCGCGCACCGGTCCGGTCACCTCGATCGTCGTGCTGACCGTGCTCGTCGCCGCGATCCGGGTGTTCGACCTCGTACTGATCGCCGCGCCCGGGTCCATCCAGAACGACGTCGACGTGGTGGGCCTGCACTGGTGGCGGATGACCGCCCGGTCCGCGGACCCCGGCGGCCCGGCGGCGCTCGCGGTCACCCTGTTCGTCATCGTGGCCGCGCTGAGCATCATCGGGATGCGCGGCATGTGGCGCGGCGCCCCCGCCGAGCCGGTACCGATCGCGGAGTCCACTTCGGACGGTCCACGGCGATGGTGGAGCCGGCTCGTCGGCGTCGGGCTGGTCCTCATGTGGATCATGCCGGTCGTCGTGCTGGTGGCGACCGCGCTGCACGGTCCGGCGGCGGCCGGCTCGGCCGGCTGGTGGCGCCTCGAGGGGCTGGGCCTCGGCTCGTTCGCGTCGGTCGGCGCGACCTGGCTGTGGCCGGCCGTCGTGGGCAGCCTGCTGATCGCGGGCCTCGCCACCGCGCTCGTGGTCGCCGTCGCTGTGCCGGCCGCATACCTGCTCACCTGGCGGTTCCCCCGCCGGCCCGCCCGCGCGCTGACCATGGTGCTCGGCGTGCTCGCGGTGGCGCCGGTACAGATGTACGCGGGCCCGGTCGGCGACGTCTTCGACGCGGCCGGGTTCGCCGGCTCCCGCGCCTTCCTCGCGCTCGTGCACGCCGCCGCCGGGTTGCCGTTCGCCACGCTCGTGCTGCGCGCGGCGTTCGCGGCGGCACCACGCAGTGCCGAGGACGAGGGGAGGCCCGCGCTGGACACGCTGTGGCGCCGCGGCCGCTACCGACCGGCGCTGATCGCGGTCGCCGTGCTCGAGTTCGTCTTGGTGTGGAACGACTTCATCGTCGGCTTCCTGATCAGCGGGCCGGGCAACAGCCCGCTGACCCTGCTGCTGTGGGGCGAGGCGCGGCAGTTCGGCACCTCCGCCGGCACGGTCGCGGCCGGGGCCGTCGTCTCCGCGCTCATCCCCGTCGCGCTGCTGCTGCTCACCTGGCGCCGCGTCGTCGCCGGCCTCACCGGGGAGACGGTCCGTGCCCGGTAGAAAGGACCTGTTCAAGGAGATCCGCGTCGTCCTGCTCGCGGTGATCAGCTGGTTCGCGCTGAGCACGGCCGGCGAGCTCATCGGCAACCAGGCCAACGACACCGTGTTCGGCCAGCTGGTCGGGCACTGGGTGCTGCTCGCCGCGGTCGTCGTGGTGCCGACCTTCGGAATCGCGTGGGTCGTGCTCGCCATGCGGGAGCGCCGCCGCGAGCTCACCAAGCCGGCGGTCGAGGAGGACGAGCCGTGGTCACGGCCGGCCGTCCCGGACCCCTGGTTCCGGCCCGAACCCTTGTGCGCCAGGGAGAACGAGGTGGGCCAGGCACTGCGCCGGGTGCTGGACACCGGTGTCGTCGCGCTGGTCGGCCCGCGCGACGTCGGGACCTCGGCGGTGGCCGCGGCGGTGGCGCAGCGGCTGATCGACGAGCACGGCGGCGACCCGGAGCACACGTTCCGGTTCGACGTGCGCAGCCGGTCGACCCGGGGCCCGGACGGCGCGGCCGCGACCGCGGGCCGGGTGGTGGCCGCGTTCGGCATCGACGAGCCGTCCGACGACACCGAGGAGGTGCTCGCCCGCGTCGCCGGCCAGCTGGTCGGCGTGCTGACCGCGCGGGGCGGGATCCTGTTGCTGGACAACGTGTCCATGCCCGAGCAGGTGTGGTGGCTGGTGCGCGACTGGCCCGCGGGCGGCCGGGTGCGGCTGGTGGTCGCGGGCGAGCCGGCGGTCGGTGACGCCGTCGAGCACCGCGTGGTGGCCGTGGGGGAGCTGGACCTCGCCGGGCTGCGCCAGATCTGGGACGCCGAGATGGGCGCGCCGGGCCTGCTGGAACGGGTCGGGGAGTGGGTGCGCCAATGGCGGGGCACGCCGAACGCCGAGGACGCCATCAGCGAGGTGCTGCGCGCGTGCTTCGGCCGGCCGCGCGCGGTGAAGGCGATCGTCGAGGAGATCAAGCGGTCGAGCGACACCGTCACGGCGCAGAGCCTGCGTGACGCGATGCACGCCGGCGGGGAGCTGGACGGCCCGCTCGAGCGCGTGTGGACCGCGATGCTCGACAACATCCGCGAGGGACTGTCCGACGAGGCGGTGTGGCTGCTGTGCGCGCTGGCCGAGCTGCCGGTCACCGGCCTGACCCGGGGCGCGGTCGCGGCCATGCTCGGCTCCGACGACCTCGGCCCGCTCGAGGAGCTGCGGGTGAGCAACCTCGTGGTCGAGCAGGGCGGGCGCTACCGGCTGCCACAGGAGATCCGCCGGGCCATCGCGCGCACCGGCAGGGAGGACGAACGCCGGAAGGTCGCGCTGGGGGCGCTGCCGGCGCTGGTGCGCTACGTCGCCGGGCACGCCGAGCGCTGGTCGCTGCGGCTGGACACCCAGGACGCGCGGGCGTGGTTCCGCGACTCCGAGCCGACGCTGCGGCCGCTGTTCAGCGAGGAGCACTACGCCGACGAGGAGCTGCTCGAGCTCGTGCTGCCCGACCTCGGGGCGATCGCGGACGCGCTGGAGGTCTGGTACGTGCGCGAGCACCGCTCCCGCGGCCTGCTGGAGGTGAACGCCGGGCTGTACGCGCTGGTCTGCCGGGCCCGCCGGGAGGACCTCGCCGCGCTCGCGGCGATCCGGCAGGCCACCGCGCACCGCCTGGCCCGCCGGCCCGGCGAGGCGGCCGGAGCGCTAGACCTGGCGCGGGCGCACGTGGCGGCCGTGCCGGACGACCGGCCGCGTGCCGAGCTGGACGGGCGGGCGCAGGTGGAGTCGGCGCTGCTCGCGATGACGACCGCCGACGCGGACGCCTTGCACGAGGCCGTCGACGAGCTGGGCCGGTTGCGCGGGGCGGGGCGGCTCGCCGGGCACCCGGAGCTGCTCGTGAACCTGGGCGCGCTGTGCCTGGGCCGGGGCCGGGTGGCCGAGGCGCTGGCGCACCTGTACGAGGCCGAGGAGCTCGCGGTCGACGCGCGCGACGCCGGCTGCGAGGCGCACGCCGTGGAGCTGCAGGGCGTCGCGCTGTCCCAACAGGACGGTCAGCTCGTCGAGGCGGCCCGCCGCTGGCTGCGCGCGCGGGCGACGTTCACCCGCATCGGCGAGGACCGGGGCGTGGCGCGCTGCCTGCAGCACCTCGGCTCCGCCGCGCTCGTCGACCCCCGGGTGGCCGGCCGCCTGCGAGACGGCCGGATGGTCCCGCTGCCGCGCCACGAGGCGGCCGCGGTCGCGGTGGAGCTGCTGGAGCGGGCGAAGTCGTTGCGCACCGGCCAGCCGGACACCGGGCTGGTGGACCACTACCTGGCCCGGGCTCGCGAGCAGCTCGGCTAGGCCGGGTCTAGCCGAGGGCGGTGATCAGGTCGTCCGCGTCGTGCTCGCGGACGGACAGGGGCTCGTCGCCGATGGTGGCCACGCTGGCGCGATAGTCGTGGCCCGGGGCGAGGTCGGCAAGGTGCACCCGCGCCGGGTCCACTTCGGATGATTCGGAGGACAGCACGCGCGGCGGCTCGTCGTGGGCGGTGAGCGTGAACTTGGTCATCGCGATCGACATGCCCTTGCCGGTCGCCTTGACCACGGCCTCCTTGCGGGCCCAGTACGTGAAGAACGCCCCGCGCCGGTCGTTCGCCGGCAGCGCCGCGAACAGCTGCCGCTCGCTCGTGGCGAGCGTCATCCGCGCCAGCTCGTCGACCTCCGCGGCGCGGATCTGCTCCACGTCGACGCCGACCGGCGCGCCGTCGACCACCGCCAGCACCACCAGCGATCCGGAGTGCGAGATCGACACCTCCGGCGCGCCCCCGGCCACCACCCGCGGCTTGCCGTGCGGCTTGCCGCAGTCGTAGCAGCTGCTGTCCAGCACGACCCGCTCCGGCTCGATGTCGAGCCGGCGGCCCGCGATCGCCCTGATCAGCGTGCGGCCGGTGAGGAACCGCAGCCTGTCGACCTCCATGCGGTAGCCGCGGTACCGTTCGCGCTCGATGTGGTCGAGCATCCCCAGCAGGCGCTCGGTCGCCGGCGCCGGCCGCGCCCACCACACGTCGCATCGCATGGTGAGATGATGCCGGTGCGAGCGCCGGGCGCCGCGCCGACCTCAGATTTCGGCCATCTGGCGCAAGGCGCTTGCGCCGGCTGGCCGACTATTCGCATTTCGTCCTTGTGCTGAGGTTACCGTCGGGTAGTTTGTCGGCCACACTGTGACTGTCGTCGCACCTCACCGAGGAGGCCCGTTGCGCCGCATCGTCAGCTTCATCCTGTTGGGACTCGGGGTGTTCGCGGTCGCGCTCGGCCTGCTGCTGCGCTTCTACGCCTACCCGCAGCTCGCGAAGATCCCGCTGGACAACGAGTCCACGTCGGTGGCCGAGGGCGACGGCGTCACCGCGCTCGTCATCCGCACGGTCAACGGCGCGCCGTCGCCGGAGATCCGGCGCAACCTGAGCCTCACCTCGACCACCTACGTCACCGGTGACCTCACCCAGCCCGAGGTGGAGGAGGGCGGCGACGTCGCCGTCTACGTCGAGGCCACCAAGACGACCGACGACGCGACCGGCATCGTGGTCGACGCGTCGGTGCGGGCGTTGTGCATCGACCGGCACACCAACGAGGCGGTCGCGCCGTGCGAGGGCCAGTACATCGAGGCCGAGCAGGGCCAGCGGGTCGCCGCGGACCGCAGCACGATCCAGCAGCCCGGCCTGTCGTTCAAGTTCCCGTTCGGCACCGAGCAGCGTGACTACCCGTTCTACGACATGTCGGTGCGCAAGCCGGTCAACGCCCGCTTCGACGGCGAGGAGACGATCCAGGGCGTCAACACCTACCGGTTCGTGATGGACGTGCCGCCGACCAAGATCGGCGACGAGGAGGTGCCCGGCTCGCTCATCGGCCGCAGCGACCAGCCGAGCGTCGACACCGAGCTGTACTACCAGGTCAAGCGGACGGTGTGGGTGGAGCCGGAGACCGGGATCATCGTCGTCGGCCAGGAGGAGGGCCGCCAGGAGCTGCTCGCCCAGGGGCAGGACCCCGGCGAGGGCACCACGGTCTACGAGGGCCTGATGCGGTTCAACGAGGCGACGATCAACGACAACGTCAACAAGGCCGAGGACAACGTGTCCAAGTTGAGCCTGCTGACGTCGTGGCCGGTCGCCATGTGGGTCGGTGGCGGCATCCTGATCGTGGTCGGCCTGGGGATGCTGCTCGCCGGCAACCAGCGGGGCGGCCGCTACGGGACCGGGCCGCCGCTGCGCCGCCAGCCGGCCGGCGCGGCCAGATGAGCGCCGCTCACACCTTTCTGAGCACGAGCACCAGATTCCAGGAGGCGAATTCCCGCACGATCGGGACATGCACGATCCAGGTCGCCCACCACGGGTGGTAACGCGGCAGGGCGCGAACCATTCGAGCCTGTTCACAATGACGCGCCCAGTGCATTGCCGCGCCTACTCGAAAAGCGAACAGACTTTCGCCGAAACGGTTTTTCGGCTCGTGTCCGTTTTGTCGGACAAAACGACGTCGCGCATAGTGGCCGCCCAGGAAATGCCATGGTGCGGTTTCGTGTCCGCCCCATGGCGAGAACCACGGGGTGAACGACGCGAAAATGGTTCCGCCGGGTTTGGTAACGCGGACCATCTCGGCGAGCATGACGGTCGGCCGCGCCACGTGCTCGAGCACGTTCGACGAGTAGCAGATGTCCACGGAACCGCTCTGAACAGGCAGTTCCGTACCGCTGGCGCGGACCATCCCGGCCGCCGGCTCACCTCGGGCGGACAGCTCGCCGACGTCCGGGTCGATGCCGAAGTAGTGCGCCCCGGCCGCCCGGAAACTGTCGGCGAAGTAGCCGGGACCGCCGCCGACATCGAGGATCAGTCGGCCGTCGAGTGGTGCGAACCCCGAAATTTGGCGCACCGAGTCGGCGGCCAGGACCTGGTAGAAGTGATCCGGGTCGGACTGCTCGGAGAGAAATGCGCGGAACAACCGCACGGATCTGCCCAAGGTGGCTTCGCGCGCGCGTACTGAATCGGTTCGTGCTCCGCTACCTACCATTGGGGGTATCGCTTTCATGATTCATTTGCTGCACTGTACCGGCCGGTAACCTATCATCTGCGAAGCGGAGATTTCATGGGCCGCGAACGCGACACCCGTCCGGCGGTGCTCTTCGTCAACTGGCGCGACACCGCGCATCCCGAGGGCGGAGGCTCCGAGCGCTACGTGGAGCGCATGGCCGAGGGTCTGGCGAGACGCGGTTACCGGGTGACGATCCAGTGCGCGGCGCACCGCAACGGGCCGGCCGACGAGGTCAGGGACGGCGTTCGCTTCCGCCGCCGCGGCGGGCGGTTCGGGGTGTACCTGTGGGCGGTGCTGGCGGTGCTGCGGCTGCGCCCGGACGTGATCATCGACGTGCAGGCCGGCATGCCGTTCTTCTCCCGGCTCGTGGCCCGCTGCCCGGTGCTGGTGCTCGTGCACCACGTGCACCGCGAGCAGTGGTCGGCGGTCGTGGGCCCGGTCCTCGGCCGGATCGGCTGGTGGATCGAGTCGCGGGTCGCCCCGCTGCTGTA
This sequence comes from Actinophytocola sp., assembly GCF_050699935.1. Taxonomy (NCBI): domain Bacteria; kingdom Bacillati; phylum Actinomycetota; class Actinomycetes; order Pseudonocardiales; family Pseudonocardiaceae; genus Actinophytocola; species Actinophytocola sp. The sequence continues at coordinate 56,158 of NZ_JBOHGB010000023.1, read as the reverse complement.
CCGGAACTGCCGCTACCTCGCGGTGTCCGACCAGACCCGCCGTGAGCTCGCCGGGCTGGGCGTGGCGACGTCGCGGACCACCGTGGTGCGCAACGGGCTCGACGAGCCGCCGCCCGTGCGCGCCGAGCGCGACCGTGACCCGACGCTGGTCGTGGTCGGCCGCGTGGTGCCGCACAAGCGCGTCGAGCACGCCGTGGACGTCGTGGCGCGGCTGGCGCGGCGGTGGCCGAAGCTGCGGCTCGAGGTCGTCGGGCACGGCTGGTGGCTGGACAACCTGCGCCGGCACATCGAGCTGCGCGACGTCGCGGACCGGGTCACGCTGCACGGTTTCGTCGACGAGCAGGACAAGCACGAGATCCTGGCCCGCTCGTGGGTGCACCTGTGCCCGTCGGTCAAGGAGGGCTGGGGCATCGTGATCATGGAGGCGGCCGCGCACGGCGTGCCGTCGGTGGCCTACCATCGCGCGGGTGGTGTCGCGGAGTCCATTGTGGACACTGAGACCGGCCTGCTGGCGGACGACTTCGAGGACTTCCTCCACCACGTCGACCACCTGCTCGCCGACGACGCGGCGCGCGCGGTGATGGCCGAGGCGGGCCGCGAACGGGCGGGCACGTTCGCCTGGGAGCGCAGCGTGGGGGAGTTCGAGGCGGTCCTCGTCGAGACCGCGGGCCTGCGTCGCGTTTAATGCCACGGGTGAGCCACGACAGCAGCTTCGACGGGGTGCGCCGGGACTGGGTTCGCCTCGGTGAGCAGGACCCGCTCTGGGCGGTGTACGTCGCCGCGGACAAGCGTGGCGGCCGGTGGGATCCCACGCAGTTCCTGGAGACGGGCCGCGCCGACGTCGCAGCCTCGGTGCGCTGGCTGGCCGAGCTGGGCACGGGCCCGCGCTGGGGCCGGGTGCTGGACTTCGGCTGCGGCGCGGGCCGGCTGTCGCAGGCGCTGGCCGAGCACGCGGACGAGGTGGTCGGGGTCGACGTGTCGCCGCCGATGCTGGACGTGGCGCGCCGGCTCGACACCTCGGACCGCTGCACGTTCGTGCTCAACGAGAGCCAGGACCTCGGCCAGTTCCCGGACTCGTCGTTCGACCTCGTGTACTCCGAGCTCGTGTTGCAGCACCTGCCCGCGTCGGTGATCGACGGTTACCTGGCGGAGTTCGTGCGGGTGCTGCGGCCGGACGGGGTGGCGTTGCTGCAGTGCACGACCCGCCCGCTGTGGACGTTCAAGGGCATGGTGTGGCGGTTGGCGCCGGGATGGCTGATCAGGTTGGCCCAGCGGGTGTTCCTGCGGTACCCGGCGCCGATGCGGATGACGCGCTACGCGCCGTCGCGGCTGCGGTCGGCCGTGGAGGCCGCGGGCGGCTCGGTGCTCGCCGCGCGGGCGTTGAACGACCGGGCGACGCACTGGCGGTCGACCCGGTCCGTGATCAAAGGTTCGTGATCAGAGGTTCGCGAACGGCGTGATCAGTTGCCCGAGCCGTAGTTGACGGCGTTGCCGGACAGCGTGCCGGCGGAACCGTTCGGGGCGGCCGGATCCTCGAGGTTGACGCTCTTGTCCGGTGCCGAGGCGGACGACACCGCCACCGCGACTCCCGTCGCGAGCGCTAGCCCGACCAGGACCGATGCTATTGCGCCGACCAGCTTTCCCACGTCTACTCCTGAGTCCGACGGCTGGACCGCCTAAGGCTACCGGCCGGTAACACAAGCCACAACATGCTGAGCGTGACCGTAGCAAGTGCTAACACGTCGGCCGCGATGACCGGGGCCGTTGGCGGCCGGCCGGTCGTGTCCGATTTCAGTGGTCCACGTAGTTGATACAGGTCGAGCCATCGGCCCTGGTAGATCCTTTCGTCGGGATTCAGCACGGTTTCCTCGACGATGCCGGGGGTGCCGTGCTCGACGAGGATCCAGCCGATGCCGAGCCCGGTGAGGTCGCCCCCGGCGGTGAGCTCCTCGCGCACGGCGACGACCCGGGGGTCCTCGCCGGCGACCGGTCTCCCGCCCACGACGAGCGTGTCGTCGACGACCGTGGCGCGGGGCAGGTACTGGGGCGCGGGATCGTGCAGGGTGCGGTCGCCGTTCCAGTCGAACCTGCGGAACGCGCCGAAGGGCAGTGTGAGGACGTCGCCGTCCTGGGGGCTGGTCTCGAGGATGTGGCGGACCTCGGTCCAGTCGCGGGGGTAGTCGACTCGCTCGAGGCGGCCCCAGCCGGCCCAGGCGAGGTCGGGCATGATCGCGATGGGGACGATCGCGGCGCCGGCGAGCAGGGCCTTTCGGCCTCGTTTCAGCGTTTCGGCCGCCTGCCGGACGCCGAGCGCGAACCCGAGCGCGAACGGCAGTGCCCACCAGGCGACCCACTTCTGCGAGTCGCGGAGCAGCCCGCCGCCGGGGACGTTCTCGACGACCCAGCCGAGGAGCGCGCTGCCGCCCAGGGTCGCGAGCGCCAGGCCGGCGACGCCGAGGATGACCAGTGGGCGTGGGAGCTTGCGCATCCCGAGGATCGCCACGCCGGCCATGGCCAGGATGAGAAGGGGGACGATGGGGTGGGCGCGGCTGGCGGGGACGACCTCGGCGTTCCAGATGCCGCCGAGGCCGAGCAGGCTGGTGATGGCACCGCCCCAGCTCTCGGCCCGCGGCTCGAACGCGTCGACCCCGGTGGCGGGGGAGAGCCCGCCGCTCGGGTTGAGGATCGCGGGGACCCACCAGGGGGCGTTGAGTACGAGCGCGATCGTGGCGGTGAGCCAGAGCCGGCGGGCGCCGCCGCAGACCATGGCCGTGCCGGCGGCGATGATCCCGCCGGACGGGGTGAGCACGGCCGGCACCATGACGAGGACGAGAGCGGCGGCGTGGCGCGGCGTGCGCGGGTCACGGGCGGCGTCGCGCGTTCTCCCGGCCGCGTGGACTCGCCCGGCGACGTGGGCTCGCCCGGCCGCTTGGGCGATCCAGGGCAGGCAGGCGTAGGTGAGCAGGTAGGGCCAGTGCCCGATGAACAGCCGCTCGGCGACGAACCCGCTCCACCCGTAGACCACCGCGGCGACGACCCGCACGCCGAGCCCGTGCTCGCGCAGGTACCGCGCGGCGCCGAGCGGCCCGGCGAAGAGCGCGGCGGCGAGCAGGAGCTGCTGGAGCAGGTCACCGGGCAGGACACTGGTCAGCAGCGCGACGACCGCGTCGGCCGGCACGGCCCGGGGCAGGGCCGAGGAGAGCCCGAGGGTGTCCGGCAGCAGGTCCTGGCGAGGCGCGAACACCATGTCGTAGGTGAGCGTGAACCCGCGCCCGAACAGCGGCGCGAGCACGGCGACCGCCATCGCGAGGCAGACCCCGGGCACCAGGAGGCGACGAGTTGTCCCCAAGCCGCCTCCTTGTCCACAGGAAGAGCCGACACACCGAAATCGTCAGTACCCCCCGATAGAATGGCGTCAGGGGTGCCCCCCGGTGAGGGTGGGGGCCGCCATCCACGGGGCGACGATCCACGGGGGACCCTTTCACGGGTGACCGTTTCGTGGGGGTGGGTTCGCTCGATGCCGGTGGGTCGCCGCCGGGCTGGGGGAGACTTCCTGAGGGTGTTCGCGCGCCCGGTGCTCGGCTACAGTCGCTGACCTACCCGCTGGTAACCGGAGGCGCCGTGGCACTTGGGGTTTCTGAGCGGGTGCGGGTCGCCGCCCTGCTCGTCTCCGTCGGGGTCGCCGGGAACCAGGCCGCCTCCTACCTGCTCAACGTCGTCGCCGCGCGGCTGCTCGTGCCCGCCAGCTTCGGCGAGCTCGGCTCGCTGCTGGCCGTCCTCGTGGTCGGGGCCGTGCCGGCCATGGGGCTGCAGACCGTCACCGCGCTGCGGGTCGCGCGGATGCGTGAGCGCGGCCCACTGTCCACACGCGACACCGGGCAGCTGTACTCCCTGGGCCTGGCCACCAGCGGCACCGTCACCGCCGTCGCGCTCGGCGCCGCGCCGCTGCTGATGATCCTGCTGCACCTGGACGACATCTGGCCGATGCTCTGCCTCGCCGTCGCGCTGATGTCGATCACCATGATCGGCCTGTCCTACGGCGTCCTGCAGGGCACCCAGCGGTTCGCGGCCCTGGCCGGGATGCTCGGGTTCGAGGCGGTCGGCCGGATCGGCGGCACCGTGGTCGGGCTCGTCGTGTTCCGCGATGCCACCGGCGCGCTGGCCGGCACCGCCATCGGCGCGGCACTCGTCGCCACGGCGGGCTGGGTGGTCTGCGGGCGGCCGAGGCCCGTGCGGCACCACAAGGGGCACGTCGGCGAGGTCCTGCACGCCGTGCAGGCCATGCTCGCGCTCGTCCTGCTCGTCAACCTCGACCTCGTCCTCGCGCGGCACAACCTCCCCGCCCACGAGGCCGGCGAGTACGCCGTCGGAGCGATCGTCGCCAAGATGGCCTACTGGCTGCCGCAGGCGGTCGCGATCCTCGTATTACCCCGGCTGGCCAGCGAGGACGGCCGTCGCAGAATGGTGCCGCGCGCGCTCGCCATCTGCGCTTCGCTCGACGCCGTCGTCGTCCTCGCCGCGGCGACCATGGGCCCCACGATCGTCACGATCATCGGTGGCGAGGACTACGCCGGCGCGGACATCCCGATCTGGCCCTTCGCGATGGTCGGGTCGATGCTCTCCCTCGTCCAGATCCTGCTGTTCTCCCGGATCGCCAGCGCCGACCGCAAGTCAACGATGCTGCTCTGGCTCGCCGTAGTGGTGGAGATCGTCCTCGTGACGGCCTGGCTGCACGACGAACTGACCCAGGTGGTCACCGCGGCCGGCATCGCGACCGGTCTGCTCGTCATCACCGGCGCGGCGATCGAGGCCCGCTCCCGGCGGGCCGAACCAGTCCACACAGGACGAGACCACGGCGGCGGCGGCCAGCAGTAGCGCCGACTGCGCCGGCCACCCGTACGCCCAGGACTGGCCGTGGTCGAGCAGCCGCCCGGTCACCGCCACCACGCACGCGAAGGCCGACGCGCCGAACGCGATCGTCCGGGGTGCCGGTGCCCACAACGCCCGCAGCAGCAGGCACGCGATCAGCAGCACCACCGGCAGCATGCCGCCCAGCACGGCGACCAGACCCACGAGCACGAGCGGGATCCACCGCCGGCCACCGGGCCGGACGTCGATCGGCCGCCGGCGGCGCACCGGCAGCAGCAGCGAGCCGATGAGCAGCAGCGCGGCCGCCCCGCCGACCGCGATCCGCGTGCGGTACTGGCCGTCCGGCGTGAACGTCAGCTCGACCGTGCCGCCCGCGCCCTCCGGCACCAGCCACGCCTGCTGCCAGCCGTCGACCCGAACCCGGTCCAGTTCCTGGCCGTCCATCGTGGCCACCCAGCCGTCGTTGGCGTTCTCCGGCACGGACAACACCGACTCCGGGCCCGCGCTCACGGTGATCTCCCGCTGCGCGACGTCCCAGCGGCCCACCGTGTGCTCCCGCTCCCGCGGCCCCCCGCCGACCGGCGGCGCGCCCGCGTCATCCGATGTGGACAGCAGGCGCAGGTCCTGCACGACGAAGGCGTCCGACGGCTCGGTCGAGAGCTCGTGCTCGCCCGGCTCCAGGTCGATGCCGCCCTCGAGGTCGCGGCAGGTCGTGAAGCGCAGCGGGCGGTGCGCCAGGTAGTCGGCCAGCGTGCCGGAAACCGATGTCGTGTAACGGAAGCCGTCGAGCTCGAGCTGCGGCCCCTCGCCGCACGGCACGGTGAACGGCGTGTCCCGCTCCGGGCGCGGCAGCTCCATCCCGCCGATCGCCAGGTCGGTGATGCCGGCAGGCCTGCCCGGCTTCGTGTCGGTGGCGAGCACGGTGATCTGGATGGTCCTGGTGGTCAGCGTGAAGTCGGCGTCGCCCTCCGGGGTCACCGGCACCGACTGCTCACCCTGCGGCACCGTGATCAGCAGGTCGGTCGGACGCGAGGCACCCGAGTCCTCGTCGGTGGTCAGGTGCAGCCCCGTGATCTCCTGGGGCGTGTCCCAGGTCAGCGTCAGCGTCGGGCGCTCGTCCGTTGTGTCGGCGATCCACGTGGTGTCCGGATCACTGTCCATAGCGGACAGTGGGCCCGCGGTCGGGTCGCCGGCCAGCTGGGTCGACGCGGCCAGCCGGAAACCCTGCAGCGGCACGGGGTTCGTGCCGCCCACCACGGGCAGCACGGTGCCCTCGACCCGGTAGTTGTCCTTCGCGCCGGTCCGGAACAGCCGGTGCACGCCGGACGGCTCCTCACCACTGCGTGCCAGCCCGCCGTCACAGGTCCCGGCCACGCACGCGTAGCGCGGCTGCGAGCCCCGGGTGAACGCGAAGCTCGTGGTCTGGTCCGGCGCGGGCGCCACGTCCGTCGGCACCGCGAGCGCGCGGTTCGCCGTCACGCCGGGGATCCGCAGCTCCGAGATCGCCACGTTGCCGGTGTCCCGGCCCGACGCCACCCCCACCACGGTCACCCGCACCACGCTGGTCAGCCCGGGCGCGGTGGTGAAGTTCTGCGGCGCGCCACCGCGGCCGACCTCGTGCTCCACGCTGCCGTTGTCGGTGGTGATCCGCACCCGCGTGACCGGCCAGCCCACCCGCAGGCTGTTCACGAACGCCAGCGACACCTCGTCGACCTGGCGCGGCGTGTCCAGCTCCACCTCGAGCCACTGGCCCTGCGGACCGGCGAAGCTCGACGAGCGCCACGAGGTCAGCAGGTCGCCGTCGATCGCGGCGAACGGCAGGCCGGACGGGTCGCTCGCGGCCACCGCGTCGGCGTAGCTGACCGACGTCGACGCGCGCACGTCGCGGATCCCGCGGTAGGCGGCGACCGTCTGGTGGTCGCGGCCGCGGAAGGGCAGCACGTCGGTGGACGGGCGCCGCTGCCGCGGGTCCGCGTCCGCGGTCAGCGTCTCGCTCAGGTTGTCCCGCACCCGGCCGACGTTGCGCTCCCGGTATCTCAGCCCGTCGGTGACGAGCCACTCGCGCGACGCCGTCAGCGAGCCGTCTCCGGCGAGCATCGCGGGCGCCCGCGGGTCGAGCATGCCGGCCTCGAGCAGCGGCAGCAACGACTCCGGGCCGCCGCTGACGGTCGGTATGTCCTCAGTGGACACGACGCTGGCGCGCGGCACGTCTGTGTCCACCTCGTACACCTCGAGCGACGGCGCGCTCCCGTACCCGGCGAGCTCCACCCGTGGGCCGAACTCGGCGACCCGGCGCAGCCCCTCCGAGCCGTCGAGCCCGGCGCGCAGCGCGGCCGGCGAGGGCGCGTCGGTGCTCTGCTGGTCGAGGTCGCTGCGCAGCAGCACGAACCGGTAGCCGCCGCGGGCCAGGAAGTCGGCGAGCGCGGGTGAGCCGCGCGCGTCGGCGAGCGCCTCCTCGACCGCGTCCATCAGCCGGGTGTTGCCCTCCGAGCCGAGCGGGATCTGGCTGCGCACCGCCCACGGCGAGCGCGCCAGCGCCTGCGCCGGCTCGTCGACCGTGCGGCCCCACGTGTAGTCGCCGAAGCCGGACCCGGGCAGCAGCAGCGTGCGCGCGTTCGGATCCCGGTCGCCGAGCCAGGTCATCGCCTGCTTCCAGTGGTCGGGTACCTCCACCCAGCCCGGCCCCGGGCGCAGCGTCAGCAGCCACGCCGGCGCGGCCATGACCACCACCAGCAGGGCAGCGATCGCGAGCCGGGCACGGGTGGCGCGCAGCGGCGACGTGCCGCGCGCCATCCCGGGCAATCGCCCGGTGATCGCGTGGGTGAACGCGAGGATCAGCGGCAGCCGCAGCACCGGCTCGAACTTGTGCACGTTGCGCAGCGGCGCCAGCGGGCCGTCCAGCAGGTCGCGGACGACGTTCGCGAGCGGGCTGTCGAGGGTGCCGACGTAGCCGACGGTCAGCAGCGTCAGCCCGGTCAGCACGCTGAGCACCAGGAACCGCCGCTCCGGCAGCCGCGGGCGGACCAGGCCGTACAGCCCGATCGCCGCGACCAGGCCGGTCACCAGCATCAGCACCGGGTTGTCGATCAGCATGAAGCCGGACGGCCACCACGGCGTGCCGGCCACGACGTAGGCGACCCACTGGTTGGTGCCGCGCAGCACCTGGAACAGCGACATCGGCGCGGTCGTGTTGGACGCCGACTCGATGTAGTCGAGGAACGGGAGGCTGTACTCGCCGAGCAGCAGCAGCGGCAGGATCCACCACAGGCAGACCGCCAGCACCGAGACGCACCACCACGCGCAGAGCTTCACGTGCTCGGCGGTGAACCGGCGGGTCACGAGCCACAGGAACGGAAGCACCAGCGCCATCAGCACCATCGCGCCGTTGATCCCGCCCATCGCGAACACGGCGAGCGCGGAGAGCCCCGCCGCGCGCCGCGGTGAGCCGATCCGGTTGGCCTTCACCAGCGGCAGCAGCACCCACGGCAGCCACACCGCGGGCAGCATCTCCGCGGACAGCGAGCCGATCTCGGTCAGCATCCGCGGCGCGAGCGTGTAGGCCAGCGCGCCGGCGAAGCGGGCCGGCTCGCTGCCGATGCGCAGCGCGCGGGTCAGCGCCAGCATGCCGCCGAAGGCCAGGCACAGCAGCAGCGCGCACCAGATGCGCTGGGTGAGCCACGGCGGCAGCCCCAGTAGCTGGCCGGCGGCGAAGAACGGGCCCATCGGGAACAGGTAGCCGTAGGCCTGGTTCTGCAGCTCACCCCCGGTGGCCTCGGGGTTCCACAGGTGCAGCGCCCGGCCGAGGAACGCGATGGGGTCGACGGCCAGGTCGAGCTTGGTGTCGAACGTCGAGCGGCCGGGGCGTTGCACGAACGACAGCACCGTCAGGCCGAGCATCACCCAGGCGGCAGGGTCGCGCGGCAGCGCGGCGATCCGCCGCCGAACCCTGCTACTGGCGCTTAACATTGCTCGAATATTAGGGCTAGGGTGGCCCGACCAAAGTTGGCTTCTCCGTAGGCAGGTGCCGGTGGACTTCGACCACGTCTGGGAGTCCGTGGCCGACATTCCGGGCTGGCTCACCGAAGACCAGGCCAGGATGCTCTGGGACGCGGTGCTCCGGCTCGAGCCGGGCACGACCGTGCTGGAGATCGGCAGCCACCAGGGCAGATCCACGGTGATCCTCGGTCATGCGTCCCGCGCGGTCGGCGCCCGGGTGATCGCGATCGACGCGTTCGTCGACGGCAAGCTCTTCGGCGGCGCGTCGACCCGTGACCTGTTCGAGGCGAACCTCGCCGCGGCCGGGCTCACCGACGTCGTGGAGCTGGTCGTGGGCTACTCGACCACGCTGCGACCGGACTGGGACCGGCCGATCGACCTGCTCTACGTCGACGGCAAGCACGACTACTGGACCTACACCGACGACCTGCGCTGGTCGGACCACCTGCCCGCGGGCGGCGAGATCCTCGTGCACGACTGCTACTCCTCGATCGGCGTCACGCTCGGCACGATCGCCAAGGTGCTGTTCGGCTCGCGATACACCTACCTCGACCGGAGCCGCTCGATGGCCCGGTTCATCCGGTCCCGGCCGCGGTTCGCCGACCGGCTGCGCGTGGTCGCCCAGCTGCCCTGGTTCTCCTGGAACGTGTTCATCAAGATCCTGCTGCGGCTGCGGCTGCGCCGGGTGGCCGGCTGGCTCGGCCACCACGGCCCGTACGACCCGTTCTAGTGCCTGGAAGGCGTCCTTGCGGGCACGGAGCGTCCGGAAGGCGTCCTTCCAGGCACTTCGGCCGGCGCGGGGCCGGGGCCGCGGCCGGCGGCCGGCGGGCTACGTGGGGGGCACGCCGACCTGGACGTCGGTGACGCACAGCGGGGCGATGTCGATGCTGCGGCGCACCTGGACCTCGGTGAGCGGGCCCTGCGCCACGACGTTGACCACGTGCAGGCCCTCGGTGAAGCGGACCGGGTAGGAGCGCTCGCCCACGCGGACCGTGCCGGGGCCGGTGTCGGAGGTGTAGTAGCCGATGCGCACGATCTGGCGGCCGGGCACCGCGCGGTGCAGCGGGATGCGGACCTCGCCGTCCTCGACCAGGTAGCCGCACTTCTCCACGGGACCCGGCACCGCGGACACGGTGGCCGCCAGCTCACGGATCGGCTGCGGGTTGCCGGTGTCGTCGAGCCGGTAGATCTGTTCGGCGGGTCGGTCGAACCGCGGCTGCTCCGGCACGAGGCCGACGACGCGCGAGGTGGTGGCATCCTCGAGGAACCAGCCGATCATGATGTCGCCGGGCACGCCGCCGTCGAAGAGGACCATGCCGGGGCGCTCGGCGATGGCCACGCGGGCGGTGGTCACGTAGTCGCGGGCCTGGTGGAACTGGAGGGCCGGGGCGAGCCGCAGGAAGCTCACCACCGAGCCGGCCACGAGCAGGGCCGTGACCGCGATGACCGCCAGGCGCGTCTGCGGTTGCTCGGGCCGGCGCGGCTCGTCGTGCGGCAGGAACGCGAACGCGGCGCACAGCACCGCCACCGGCACGACGTCGGCGAGGTAGCGCGGGTCGGTCGCCACGGCCGGGCCCACCACGCCGAGCCGGGTCGTGGCCACGAGGGTCAGGTCGACGGCCAGGTAGGCGGCGAGGAACAGCCACGGAAGCAGCGCGCGGCGCCGGGAGCGGACCGCGCTCACCACGACCACGGCGACCGCCGCCATCATCGCGACCATCCGCACCACCGGCGGCGGTGTCTGCCAGGCCGCGCCACTGTCCGACGCGGTGAACGGACCGCCGAACATCCCGGGCAGCAGCGTGTCCACAATGGACCGCCCGGTGAACTCGACGATCGTCCGGCTGGTGACCGGGTCGCCGCTGGTCTGGCTGGCCGTCAGGCTCAGGTACAGCACGGCGAAGCCGGCGATCAGCGCGCCCTGGGCGAGCCAGACCCACCGGTGCCGGCGCAGCGCCCACATGATCGGCGCGACCTCGTCCCGCGGGGCGAGCAGGACCGTGACGCCCACCAGCACCGCGGGGATCAGTGCCGCCTTCTCGTAGAACGCGAGCCCGGCGAGCGTCCAGCACGCCGCGGCCACGGCGTGGCGCGGCCGGGCCTCGTCGAGGTAGCGCAGGTGCGCGTGCAGGGCGGCGAACATGGCCAGCAGCAAGGGGAACAGCTGCATGGCGTAGGCCCACCAGAGGGTGGGAAAGAGGATGACCGGCGAGGCGGCGAAGACGGCGAAGGGCGCCAGGTTCGCCCAACGCTCGCCGAAGAGCCGGACGAACACGCGCCAGCACAGCCAGAGCGTGACCGCGTGCACAGCGAGTATCGGCAGCACGGCGACGGTGTGGTTGAGCGGCGCCACGGCGGTGACGAGCCAGGCGAGGAGGAAGGCGCCGGGCTGGAGGTGGCCGTTGTAGTCCTGGAAGAGGAAGGCGAGGTCGTAGGGCGCGGCGTGCGCGGCGCGGTAGGTGATGATGAAGTCGTCCTGGCCGAAGTACCCGCCCAGCATCGCCAGCGCGTGCACGGCGAACGGCACGGCCGCGGTGACGAGGGCCGCGACGGCCACCGGCGAGCTGAACCGGCGTCTGGCATGACGGGCACCCAGGTGTCGCGGTGCGGCCATGTGCTCGTCCCCGGCAACCACGCTCGACACGGCTCTCCTCGTCGCCTCGATGAGCCCGACTCGCCTCCCTATCGTGAGGGGTGCGCAACCGTAACGCGAGCCACCGAGTGAGAAACCTACGAACGGACGGGGTCAGCCGCCCGAGGCGGGCTGGCAGGACGGTGGTTGGCAGAGCAGCTTGGACAGCGCCTGGTAGAAGATATCGTTGATCTTGGTGGGGTCCGGTGCGGTGAAGGCCTGGCCGCCGGTCGCGCCGGCGATCGCCTTCAGCTCGGCCTCGTCGGTGTCCGGGCCGATGCCGATGCCGACGATCTGTACCGGGCGGCGTGGGTCGCGCAGCTCGCCCAGCTCGCTCAGCAGCTGCGCCCGGTCGATCCCGGCGCCGTCCTCGTTGCGGCCGTCGGTCAGCACCACGACCAGGTTGATCCGGCCCGCCTCGAAGTTCTGCGTCGCCGAGCGGTACGCGGCCAGCGTGGTGTCGTACAGGCCGGTCGCGCCGCCCTCCAGTGCCGTCACCGCGCGCAGCTGGTCGAGCGCGCCACCGGAGAGCTGCTCGGCGACGGGCCGGACGGGCAGCAGCTCCTTGTAGTCCTTGTTCGGCCCGTCGAGGTTGGTGGAGAACGTCCACAGGCCGATCTTCGTCGTCGGCTTCATCAGGCCGATGCCCAGCTCCGCCGCTTTCAGGGTCACCGCCATGCGGTTCTGCCCGGTGCCCGGCACCGGCTCGTTCATCGACCCCGACACGTCCAGCAGCACCTGGATCCGCGCGCTCAGGTTGACGCCCGCCCACTCGTTGAGGGCGGTGTCGACGTCGGTCGGGTTGGGCATCGGCTGCGGGGTCAGCTTCTGCGACGTCGTGCGCCGGTCGCCCGCCCGGTCGCGCAGCATCTCGCCGTCCGGGGTGCGGAAACCGGCGTCGCCCAGCGTCTCCGCCGACTGCTGGTCGATCAGTACCTTGAGGAACCGCTCCGCGGCCTCGCGCTTGTCCGGCTTGGTGTCCGGCAGCACGACGAACGGGAAGTCCAGTGCCGGCACCGCCGGCTGCGCGTACGCCGCCACCAGCGGCCCGCCGCTCTGCTTCGCGTTGTGCCGCAGGACCGAGACCTCCGAGGTGGGGAAGCCGTCCAGCGGCTGGTCCGTGCTGTCCGCACCCGGCAACCGCCCGAACAGGTCGGCCTGCTCCTCCGCCACGTTCGGCGACAGCCGGCGCAGCTCGGTCGTGACCCGCTGGCCGGCGTTCGGCCCGGTGCCGAGCAGCTCGCGCACGCCGAACAGGGTCGACACCCCGGTCGGCTCCCGCGCCGGGTCGGGCATGCCGATGGTCAGGTCACGGGCGTCCGGGCCGAACAGCTGCGACCACGACGGTGACTTCTGCGGCCAGCCGAGCCGGCTCGCGGTGCCCTCGGTCAGCGCCACCACGACCGGCGAGTTGGCGATCGACGTCCCGGTGACCGGCACGTTCCACGCACCCTTGTCCTGCGCGCGCTGCAGCCAGATCGTCGATTCGGGAATCCACACGTCCGGCCGCTCGGTGCCGTCGGACACCACGAGCGACTCGGCCGTGCTGGCCGAGTCCCGGGTCGTCACCTTGACCTTGTAGCAGGCGCCTTCATCCTGTTCGGACACCCGGTTGCCGATCTGGGTGACCGCCGGCGCGATGTCGGCCGCCGCGGTGACGTTGACGACCGTGGTGGTGTCGCAGCTGGAGGCACGCAGCCGGTCGCGCAGGAAGTCGAACGTGAACCAGCCGAGCAGCGCGAACACCAGCAGCGCGGACAGCAGGACCACCGGCGACCGCGAGCGCAGCCCACGCACACCGTGTGGCCTGCCCGACGAGTGTCGCCCCATCGCCCGACCCCTCCAAGTTGCCAACAGGACGCCTGATTGGTCCCGGTCGGGAAAAACTCTACCCGGTGATCGACAGTGGTCGATCGGTCACGAAATCAGGAATATAGCGTGTCCACTTCCTTCGCGAAATCCTTCATGATCACGCTCCGCTTTAGCTTCAGCGAAGGCGTCAGATACCCGTTCTCCGGGTTGAATTCGGTGTCCAGCACCCGGAACTTGCGTACCGACTCCGCCGTCGACACCGCGAGGTTGCCCTCGTCCACCGCACGCTGGATCTCGGCGAGCAGGTCGGGGTCCTCGGCGAGGTCGGACACGGTCGCGGACTCGGGCTTTCCGGCCGTGGTCTTCCAGTATCCGAAATAGTCGGCGTCGATCGTGACGAGCGCGGCCACGTACTTCTGCCCGTCGCCGACGACGAAAGCCTGACCCACCAACGGATGCGCGGTGATCCGGTCCTCGATCACCGACGGCGCGACGTTCTTGCCGCCGCTGGTCACCAGGATCTCCTTCTTTCGCCCGGTGATCCGCAGGAACCCGTCGTCGTCGAGCTCGCCGAGGTCGCCGGTGGCGAACCAGCTGTCCGCGTCGATGGCCTCGCGCGTGGCATCCTCGTTGTGCCAGTACCGGGGGAACACACCGTCGCCGCGCAGCTCGATCTCGCCGTCGTCACGGACGCGCACCGCCGTGCCGGGCAGCGGCTTGCCGACCGTGCCGGGCTTGAACGCGCCCGGGGCGTTGACCACCGACGCGGCGGTCGACTCGGTCAGCCCGTAGCCCTCGAACACGGTGATCCCGACGCCACGGAAGAAATGCGTCAGCCGCGTGCCGAGCGCGGCCCCGCCGGAGATCGCGTACTGCACGCGCCCGCCGAGCGCGGCCCGCAACTTGCTGTACACCAGGCGGTCGAACACCGCGTGCTTGAGCTTGAGCCCGAGGCCGGCCCGGTCGCCGGCCTCGCTGTACGCGATCGCGGTGGCCGCGGCGGCGTCGAAGATCTTGCCCTTGCCGGCCATGTGCGCCTTCTGCCGCGCGCCGTTGTAGACCTTCTCGAACACGTACGGCACGGACAGGATGAACGTCGGCCGGAACGCGGCGAGGTTGTCGGTGAGTGTCTTGACGTCCGCCCAGTGCCCGACCGTGGCCCGGGCCATCACCGCGCCCACCTCGACCATGCGGCCGAACACGTGCGCGAGCGGCAGGAACAGCAGCGTGCTGGCCTCCACCCCGGTGGCGCCCTTGAACATCGGCGCGAGGTACTCGACGGCGTTGCCCACCGAGGCGAACAGGTTCTGGTGGGTGAGCACCACGCCCTTGGGCCGGCCCGTGGTGCCGGAGGTGTAGATGATCGTCGCCAGGTCCGCCGGGCCGACCGCGGTGCGCCGGCGCTGGATCTCCTCGTCGGACACGTCCTTGCCCGCCGCGACGAGGGTGCCGACCGCGTCGTCGTCGATCCGCCAGACGTGGCGCAGGTCGTCCAGCTTGCCGCGGACGGACTCGACCTTCGCCACCAGGCCGGGGTTCTCGGCGACGACCGCGACCGCGCCGGAGTCGGACATGATCCACTCGATCTGCTCCTCGGAGGAGGTCACGTAGATCGGGACCGAGACCGCTCCCACGGCCCACACGGCGAAGTCGAACAGGGTCCACTCGTAGCAGTTCGCGGACAGGATGCCGATCCGCTCGCCCGGTTCGATGCCGGACGCGACCAGGCCCTTGGCGACGGCGACGACCTCGGCGAGGAACTGAGTCGCGGTGACGTCCCGCCAGGTGCCCGCGACCTTGCGCCGGAACGAGACGGAGTCGGGCGCCTCGTCGGCGTTGGTGAAGACGACGTCGGCCAGGCCGCCGCTGCTCGGCACCGTGGCCATCGGCGGGACGGCGAGTTCTCGCATGCTTTTCTCCTCGTCGAGGGCGCTACCCCAAGGTAACTTGGACGTATCTTGCCCTCGAAACGACCCGAGGGCCACCCCCGGAAGATCGCGGGGGTGACCCTCGGCCGTTCGGACTTACCGGACAGAACGTTCAGACGGACAGGCTCCAGCTGTCGAGCGTGCCGACGTCGGCGCCGAACACGTCGCGCACCCGCAGGTTCCAGGTGCCGTTCGCGGTCTCGGAGGACGCGTCGACTGTGTAGGTCTCGTCGACGTCGTTCGCCGAGTCGCCGCCGGAGGAGTTCTTCAGCCGGTAGGCCGTACCGTCCGGGGCGATCAGGTCGATCCGCAGGTCACCGCGGTAGGTGTGGGTGATGTGCACCTCGGCCCGCGTGCTCGACGACGCGGCCCCGCTGCAGCCGGAGATCGTCACCGGGCTGGTGACGGCCGCGCCGGCGTCCGGAATGGACACTCGGGTGGTGTTGGCCTGCGTGGCACAGGTCGGCGTCGGGTCGTCGCCACCCAGCTCCGCCGCGGCCGCCGCGATGGCCGCGGCGAACGTGCTGGTCTGGGCGTACACGCCGGGGTTCTCCGGCCGCGCGCAGCCGTAGCCCCAGCTCACGATGCCGACCTGGATCCACTCGCCGGCGTCGTCGCGCCGGAACATCGGGCCGCCGGAGTCGCCCTGGCAGGTGTCCACGCCGCCGTCGTCCCAGTTGCCCGCGCAGATCTCCTCGGCCGCCACCAGCTCGCTGTAGGCCTGGCCGCACTGCTCGTCGGTGATGAACGGGACCTCGGCCTTGAGCAGGTGGCGCTGCTGCCCGCCGCCCTCGACCGCCGCGCCCCAGCCGGCGACGGTGAACGTGCCACTGTCGTAGGCCGTTGTGTCCGCGACCGCCAGCGTCGGGATCCCGCTGACCGGCTGGGCCAGCTTGATCAGCGCCCAGTCGTCGCCGGACGGGTTCTCGTAGCCCGGCGACTGGTGGACGTAGCTGGACCGGACCGTGATCCGGTTCGGGTCCTGCAGGTCCACCGCGCCCAGCGTGGCGGTGATGCTCGTGTCGTTGCCGGTGCCGTCCACGCAGTGCGCCGCGGTCAGCACGATCTGCGGCGTGTACAGGGCGCCGCCGCAGCCCATGGACAGGCGCACCATCCACGGGAACTCACCCTGGGCCGCCGGCACGCCGCCGACCACCTGCGGCTGCACGTCGTCCCCGGGTGCGGGGTCGGAGGCGGCTGCGGACTGGCCGACGGCCGTGCCGACGGCTGCCGCGGCGCCGACCGCGACGAGCGCGGCGAGGCGTCTGAACGTCGACTTCCAGTGCGGGGTCATGTGTCGGATGTCCTTTCGGTGCAGGGAAGAACTCGGGATCAGAAGGTGAGTCGCCAGGAGTCGACGTGGCCGGTGTCCGCCGGGTACACGTCGCGGACCCGCAGCTGCCAGGTGCCGTCGGCGACCTCGCTCGACGCGTCGACCGGGAAGGTCGCGACCACGTCGTTCGCCGAGTCGTTGCCGCTGGCGCTCTTGAGCCGGTAGGCCGTGCCGTCCGGCGCGACCAGGTCGATCTCCAGGTCGCCGCGGTAGGTGTGCTCGATGTCCACGGCCACCTGCAGGTCCGCCGGGGCGTTGCCGGTCACGCCGGTCACCGCGATGGGGCTGGACACCGCGTCGCCCGCGTCCGGGATGTCGACGTCGTCGGTGTTCTCGAACGACGGCCCGGTCGGCGGCGGCTCGGTGCCGTCGCACGTCGCGCCGATCACCCGGGGCGGACAGTCGGAGTAGTCGAGGAACAGGAGCACGGCCTCGCGGTTGCGCGCGGTCTCCCGGCCGATCACCTCGTCGGGCGGGTAGAAGCCGTCGATCCCGCCGCCGGACGGGTACATCTCGAACGTGTAGGAGTAGATCCGCTGGTCGCCCCACAGCCAGTCGTCGATCGAGCCGTCGGTGATGTAGAGATCCGAGGCCTGCTCGGGCGTGTAGTCGTTGGTGGCGGCCATCTGCCGGCCCAGCGTGGCGAACGTGTCGTAGTCCTGCTGGCTCATGCCGGGCGCGGTGTCGTCGTAGGTGTAGCCGTACGGCCAGAGCACCAGCTCGGAGAACGTGTGGAAGTCGATGTTGGTCCTGATCTGCTGCACGCCGTCGACCACGCGGCTGCGCACGAAGTCCATGACCACCGACACCTCGGGCGAGGAGCCCGCGGACGCGCCGCGGTAGGTCTCGCTCGACGGGTTGCCGGACGAGCCGCCGCAGCAACCCCAGTTGTACGGCCAGTTGCGGTTCAGGTCGGTGCCGACCGCGGAGCTGCCCGAGTTCGGCTGGCGGTTCTTGCGCCACCCCGAGTAGGAGCCGTTGCGGATGTCGTACTCGCCGCCGTCGGGGTTCAGGTCCGGGACGATCCAGATCTCCCGGCTGTCGACCAGGCCCGTGATCCGGGTGTCCGTGCCGTAGGAGTCCGTCAGCTCGCTCAGCAGGTACAGCGCCATCTCGACGGTGAGGTGCTCACGGGCGTGCTGGTGGTGGGTGAACAGCACCTCGGGCTCGGCCTCGTCGGTGCCGACGTTGTCGGAGATCTTGAGCGCCACGATGTCGCGGCCCTCGTAGGACTGGCCGATCACCTGCCGGCTGAGCAGGTTCGGGTGATCGGCGAGCGCCGTGTCGATCACCGCGGTCATCTCGGCGTAGTTGTGGTAGTTCGAGTCGTCCGGGGGGAAGTCGAACGGCTCGGCCTGGTTCGTGCCGCCGTGCGTGTGCACGGGCCCGGGCTGGGCGTCGACCCGCAGGCCGAGCGCCTTGATCTCGGCCACCTCCGCGGCCGTGGCGGTGACGTTCAGCGCCCCGTGCTCGACGGAGTTGATCGCCGCGCCGGTCTTGGCGACCGCGTTGCGGACGTGGGAGTCGATCGTGCCGGAGACGTGGTACTCGGCGGACTCGCGAGGCTCGGCGGGCGCGGACTCGGACGCCGCGTTGCCGCTCATGGTCAGGACGAGGGTCAGAGCGGCTAGCGCCCCGACCACGATGGACGGGCGTGTGTGTCGCACGCGTACCTCCCGCAGGGCGCGCCGCGTCGTCGGCGGCGCTGGAGGGTGTATGGAGTTGTCGGCGAAGCGGACCGAACCCCGGTGGGGTGCCCTCACGGTCCGGCTTTCGCCTGGTAGCTGATGGTCACCTGGGACGCACCGGTCCACAAGAGGTCAAACGGGCGCTGCGGTTCGTTACCAGTTAACGGATGCCGAGGCGGCGCATCAGGCGCAGCGACGCGGCCATGACCTTCGTATAGAGCCCGTACGGCAACCACCTCGGCGGGTCGATCACCGCGATCCGTTGCGTGCCAATCGTTTGCGGCTCGGTGTACTTGAGCAGGCCCTCCGCGCCGTGCCGGCGGCCGAGGCCGGAGGAGCCCATGCCGCCCATGGGCGCGTCGATGCTGCCGTACGCCGACGCGTAGCCGTCGTTGACGTTGACCGTGCCGGCCCGCAGCCGCGCCGCGACCCGCCGCGCGCGGGCCCGGTCGCGGCCGAACACGCTGGCGTTGAGCCCGTAGTCGGTCTGGTTGGCGAGCGCGACGGCCTCGTCGTCGGTGGCGAACGGGTACAGCGACACGACCGGGCCGAAGGTCTCCGCCGCGTACGGCAGCATCTCCGGGGTGACGTCGGTGAGCACGGTGGGCTCGTAGAAGTACGGCCCGAGGTCGGGTCGCGGGCGGCCGCCGGTGAGCACCGTGGCGCCCTTCGCGCGGGCGTCGTCGACGTGCTCGGAGACCGTCTTCAGCGCGCGCTGCGAGGTGAGCGAGCCCATGTCGGCGCCGTAGTCGTAGCCGGCCTTGAGCGTGATCCCGCCGGTCTCGGCCACGAACGCCTCGGTGAACGCGTCGAAGATCGAGTCGTGTACGTAGATCCGCTCGATCGAGATGCACAGCTGGCCGGCGTTGGCGAAGCACGCGCGCACGGCCTGCTTCGCGGTGTCGGCGACCCGCACGTCGTCGAGGACCACCATCGGGTTCTTGCCGCCGAGCTCCAGCGAGCAGCCGACGAGCCGCCGGCCGGCCCGCTCGGCGATCAGCCTGCCGGTGCGGGTGGAGCCGGTGAACCCGAGGTAGTCGCAGGTGTCCACGACCGCGCCGCCCACGGCCGGGCCGTCGCCGAGCACGACCTGGAGCAGACCCGCCGGCAGCCCGGCCCGGTAGAGGAGGTCGACGCCGTGAAGCGGGCTCAGCGCGGTCTGGCTGTCCGGCTTGAGCACCACGGCGTTGCCGGCGATGAGGGCCGGGACGAGGTCGCCGATCGCGAGCGTGAACGGATAGTTCCAGGGCGAGATGATGCCGACGACGCCCTTGGGCCGGCGCAGCTCCGCGGCGGTGATCACGCCGGGAAGCAGGCCCTTGCGGCGGCGCGGGCCGAGCAGCTTCGGCGCCGTGCGGACGTAGTGGCTGACGACCAGGGCCGGCTCGCAGAGCTCCTCGAACGCGTCGCGGCGGGACTTGCCGGTCTCGGCCTGGATGAGGTCGAGGATCGTGTCCCGGTTGCGCAGCAACAGGTCGTGGAAGCGGGTGAAGATCGCCAGCCGCTCGGCGAGCGGGGTGGCGGCCCACTGCTGCTGTACGCGGGCGGCGCGCTCGTGGGCGGTGTGCGTGTCGGCGATCGTGGACTCGGGCAGCGTGGCGAGCTCGCCGCCCGAGAACACGGCGGTCGAGGTGTAGGTGGCGCCCGTCTCGGCGGTGACCCGGGCGCGGAGGCCGTCGAGCAGGTCGTCGGTGAGCGCGGCGGGCCTCATCCGGCGATCTCCCGGTCGGCGGTTGGGGCGCTCGCGGCGGCGCGGGCCTCGTAGTCCTTGCGGGCCTCGTGCTCGGCGTCGTACAGGACCTGGTCGCCCTTGAGGGAGCGCACGATCCACTCGGCGACCGGGCGGGGCAGCAGGCGGGTGAGGCGGTTCATCGCGTCGAGCGAGGCCGGTACGAACACCTCGAACCTCGGCTTGCGCAGGGTTCTCACGATGGCCTCGGCGACGTCGCCGACCTCGACTGACTTGAAGAAGCGGGCCTCCTTGAGCCCGGCGGCGAGCTCGGTGCGCACGATCGCCGGCATGACCACGGACAGGTCGATGCCCGAGCCGCGCAGCTCCCCGCGGACGGCCTCGGAGAGCCCGACCACGCCGTGCTTGGTGGCGCAGTAGGTGGCGGCGCCGGGGAAGCCGGCCTTTCCGGCGGCGGAGGCGATGTTGACGATGTGGCCGGACCCGCGCGGCCGCATGCGTTTGACGGCCTCGCGGGTGCCGTGGATGACACCGTGCAGGTTGATCTCGAGCTGGCGGGTGGTGGAGCTGTCGGACTCGTCCTCGAACCGGCCGAGTGGCATGATCCCGGCGTTGTTGATCAGGACGTCGATCGGACCGAGCCGGCCCTCGACCTCCTCGAGGAACTTCGTGAACCCCGCGCGGTTGGTGACGTCGAGCGGGAACGCGACGGCGTTGACTTCCGCTCCGTCCCGCCCAGCATCATCTGGCTCGGCTGCGGGTTCGGCGTCGTCTGGCTCGGCGTCGTCGGGTTCGGCTGCGGCCCGCCCGGCGTCGTGGAGTCCGGCGGCGGTCCGCTCGGCCACGTCGAGATCGAGGTCCCCGATGGCGACCTTCGCACCCTCCCGCACGAGCGCCGCCGCCGTGGCGGCCCCGATTCCCCGCCCCCCTCCGGTAATCGCGACGATCTTCCCGGCCAGCGAGCGGGCCTGACGAGCCATCACATCTCCCGACGTAGACACCAACGTCCGCCCGAACATTCCACCCCCCACCCCCCACCGCAACCCTCCCCACCCGCGAGTCCAACGCTCCCGACCCGCGAGTCCAACGCTCCCGACCCGCGAGTCCAACGCTCCGGACCCGCGAGTTGTGCGTTCCGGTTTTCGTCCACAACCAGCTCAGTTGTCCACAGTTCGAGTTGTGTCGTCCCGCCGCGGAGCTCTCGACGGACATAGTCACCAGCGTGATCGAACTACCACCCGGGCTGCATGGCGCGCATCGGCGAGAGGACCTGCGACGCGAGATCGGCGTGCTCCAGTTGCGGTCGGCCCTTCGTGACGGACGATTGGTCGCCGTCGCGCGAGGGGTGCTGGTCGAACGTGAGCGGCAGCTGAACATGCTGAGCCGTGCGGCCGCGGCCTTGCTGCAGATTGGCGACCAAGCGGTGATCGCCAGCCATACGGCGGCGTGGCTGTTCGGATGCACCGCGGCCGACTCTGGCGAGGTACATGTGTTGGTCGGCTACGACCGTCCGGTCCGCAGCGGCCGCGGCGTCGTAGTGCATCACGGGATGTTCGAAGAGCAGGACGTTGTCGATTTGCAGGGCCTGCGGCTGCACGCTCTGGACTGCGCCATCGCCGAACTCCTCGCCCGGGCGTCACGCCGCCTGGCGCTCGCATGCGCGGATCAGGCTCTCGCTCTCACTCCCGAGGCCGGTAGGGAGGAGTTCCGGGCCGAGATACTGCACAGGATCCTGACTCGGCGCGACTCACGGGGCCGACGTCGAGGCGAGATCCTGCTGCTTCTCGCATCTGGGCTGGCCGAGTCGCCGGCGGAGAGTTGGCTGATGCTCGGGTTCTTCGATGACGGCCTGCCGCTGCCGAGCCAGCAGCTGCCGGTTCTCGATCTGCATGGCCGCGCGCTGTACAGGCTGGACTTCGCGTGGGACGAAGCGCGTGTCGCGGTGGAGTACGACGGCTACGCGGCACACGTGCATCGGGAGGCCCGCGACTCCGCCCGGCAGGCCGACCTCGAGCGGCGAGGGTGGATCGTGATCAGGGCCGACGCGGAGGACCTACGGAACCCGGCCCGGTTGCATGCCGAGATCCGACGAGCGTTCAGTCGACGGAGGTTCGCGGCGTAGCGGTCGGGCCGGATGGTTGTCGAATGTTGGACTCGCGGGTTCCCAGTGTTGGACTCGCGGGTCCGGAGCGTTGGACTCGCGGGTTGGGAGTGTTGGACTCGCGGGTTGGGAGTGTTGGACTCGCGGGCATTAGGGGTGGAGGGGGTGGTTGCGGGAGAGGAGTTCGGCGGAGGTGCGTTCGGTGTCGCGGTCGACGATGTCCGTGCTGCCGGCCAGGTGGGGGTGGGGTTGGGTGGCTTGGCGGGCGCGGTTGCGCTCCAGGCCGTAGATGACGATTCCGGTGACCAGGGCGGTGATGAGAAGTTCCATGGCACTAAGTTTGCGCTGATCGTATTCCTGCCAACAGTGGCAGGACAGACCTTGTGCATCAATATTCTGCCAACTACTCTGGCGGCATGCTCAAGACCGTGGCCGCCGTGCTGATCGACGACGTGGCCCCCTTCGAGTTCGGCGTGCTCTGCGAGGTGTTCGGCATCGACCGCACCGAGGAGGGCGTGCCACCCGTCGACTTCCTCGTCTGCGGCGAGCGGTCCGGCGAGCCGCTGCGTACGAGCGTGGGCGCACACCTCGTCCCGGGGCACGACCTGTCCGCGGCCGAGCACGCCGACCTCGTGGCGGTGCCCGCCGCGGCCATCCGCGACGAGTACCCGACCGCCGTGCTCGAGGTGCTGCGGGACGCGGCGGCGCGCGGCGCCACGCTGATCTCCGTGTGCAGCGGCGCGTTCGTGCTCGGCGCCGCGGGCCTGCTCGACGGCCGGCGGTGCACGACCCACTGGCGTCACGTCGACCAGCTCGCCGAGCGCCACCCGAAGGCGCTGCTGGACCCGGACGTCCTGTTCGTCGACGACGGCGACATCATCACGAGCGCCGGCACGGCGGCCGGCATCGACGCGTGCCTGCACCTGGTGCGCCGTGAGCTGGGCTCGGCCGCGGCCACCGCGATCGCGCGGCGCATGGTCGTGCCGCCCCAGCGCGACGGCGGGCAGCGCCAGTTCGTCGAGCTGCCGATCCCGGAGTGCTCGGCGGACAGCCTCTCTCCGGTGCTGACCTGGATGGTCGACAACCTGCGGATCGACCACACCATCGCGGGCCTCGCGCGGCGCGCGCAGATGTCCGAGCGCACGTTCGCCCGCCGGTTCGTCGCGGAGACCGGGACGACCCCGCACCGGTGGCTGTCGATGCAGCGGGTGCTGCACGCGCGGCAGCTGCTGGAGGAGACGCGGCTGACCATCGAGGAGGTCGCGGACCGGTGCGGCTTCGGCTCGGCGGCGTTGCTGCGCCACCACTTCAACCGCGTGATCGGGGTGTCGCCGAAGGACTACCGGCGCACGTTCGGCCACTCGGTCGAACTCCAGTCTTGAGTGGACATCGAGCCGGCGTCGAGCGGGGTCGGGCAGAATCTACCCACAGATGCGCCCTGCGCACGGGAAAGGGCCAGTCCGGTGAACGACCGCGAGCAGCAGATCGACACCTACGTCGGCACGTGGAACGAGCCCGACGTCGAGGCGCGGCACGTGCTGATCGAGTCTGCCTGGACGGCGGACGCCGTCTATCACGCCCCGGCGGTCGAGGCACGCGGGTACCGGCAGATCAGCGACAACATCGCGCGGATCCGGCAGAAGTACCCGGACCGCGTGTTCTGCCGGACCAGCGAGGTGTACCTGCACAAGAACCGGGCCCGCTTCACGTGGGCGATGCTGGACCTGGCCGGCTCGGCCACCATCGCCGGCGTCGACTACGCCCTCTTCGCCGAGGACGGCCGCCTGCGCCGCGTCCACTGCGTCTACGACCGCAAACCGCGCGTGGGCGAGCTGGACCCCGCCCCTGCGGGCTGAGCGACGTCACGCGGCCACGGCCCGGGCCGGTGGCGCGACCACCGACACCGCCGCGGGGACGGCGGTCAGCGTGAACCCGGCGCGGGACCGCGTGACCACCTCGCCGTCGTGCTCGAACCACAGCGGCCGGCGGTCGACGCGCTCCACCCGGATCCGGCGCCCGCGCGCGTAGACCACGCCCGGGACGTCGACGTGCGCGCCCGTGCGGGTCAGCGTCAGCATCCGCCGCGCATCGTGCTCGGCGCCCAGCACGCACACGTCCAGCAGCCCGTCGTCCAGCACCGAGTGGGGGAGGAGCTCGTACGCGCCACCCCGGTACCGGCCGCCGCCCACGTTCGCCAGCAGGGTCGGTCCACTGTGGACCACGACGCCGTCCACGAGCACCCGCCCCGGGTAGGGCCGGTAGCGGTCCACCAGCCGGGCGAGCGCGGCGGTGTACGGCACGCCGGACGTCTTCGCCTCGTGGATGGCCCGTGGCGCGAACCCGGTACCCGCGCCCGACAACACCAGCCGGTCCAGCTCGGCGACCCGGGCGAGGTCCACCCGAACCGCCGGCGCCCCGGCGAGCGCCAGGTCCAGGGCCGTCCGCCACGGCGTCGAGCCCCACAGCGTGCGGTAGAAGGAGTTCGCCGTGCCCGCCGGCACGACGAACATCGGCGACGACCCGAGCGCGGCGGCGACCCGGCCCGCGGTGCCGTCCCCGCCGACCACGACCACGAGGTCCACAGTGGAGCCAACGGGGGACCGCCGGCAGCGCCGCACGACCTCCGCGGCGAGGGCGTCGGAGTACCCGCCCGCCCGCGGGTTCGCCACGACGCGGATCACGCCCGGGCCGCCGCACTGACCGAGCCCAGGAACCGGGCGACCTCCCGATAGGACTCCCACGCCGGCACCTCCAGGTACGGGATCCCGTGCGCCGCACAGTAAGCACGCACGAGCGGGCGTGCCCGGGACAGGTTCGCCCGCGGCATCGACGGGAACAGGTGGTGCTCGATCTGGTAGTTCAGCCCGCCGTACCCGAAGTCCACGCACCGCCCCGGCCGGATGTTCCGCGACGTCAGCACCTGCCGGTGCAGCCAGTCCAGCTCGACATCGCCGCGGTACACCGGCATCCCCTTGTGGTTGGGCGCGAACACCGCCCCGAGGTAGAACCCGAACACGGTCTGCGAGACGAGCAGGAACGCCACCGCGCGCAGCGGCGAGAGCACCAGGAACGCCGCTCCCACGAGCAGCACGCCGTGCAGCACCACCAATGACAGCTCCAGGCCCGGCCGGCGCAGCAGGCCCGCGCGCGCGGCGCGGAACCCGGCCGCGTGCACCCGCCACGCCTCCTGCCCGAGCAACACGAAGAACATCACCGACTGGAACCGGATCACGAACCGCCGAGGCGCCGTGCGCCCCTTCACCGCCAGCTCGTCGGCGTCGAAGATCACCTGCCGGCGCACCGTGTCCGGGTCGCGGTCGAGGTTGTTCGGCTCGCTGTGGTGCCGGCCGTGGTGCGCGACCCACCAGCCGAACGACGCGCCGATCAGCAGGTTCATGTGCACCAGACCCAGCACCTCGCGCGCCCGGCGGCCGCGCGTGACCTGCCGGTGCCCGACGTCGTGGCCGAGGAAGCCCGACTGCACGAACGAGAGCCCGAGCGCGAACGCGACCACCAGCTGCCACCACGAGTCGCCGACGAGCACGAAGCCGGTCCAGCACGCCGCCGACAGCACCAGGTTCAGCGCGATCCGGCCGAGGTAGTACCACCGGCGCGGCGCCAGCAGCCCGGCCGCGTCGACCCGGGCGGACAGCTCGGCGAACGTGCCGGTGGGTGACTGGGTGAGCATGACGGTCCTCAGTTCGCGGTCAGCACCAGCACGGCGTTCTGCCCGCCGAAGCCGAACGAGTTGCTGGTCGCGGCGGCCACGGCGAGGCGGCGCGGGGCGCCCCGCACCACGTCGATGTCGAGCTCGGGATCGGGGTCGGCCAGGTTCGCGGTCGGCGGCACCTCGCCGTGGGAGATGGCGAGCACCGCGCACGCGGCCTCGATCGCGCCGGCCGCGCCGAGCGAGTGACCGGTCACGCCCTTCACCGACGTCACCGCCGGCAGCTCGGGGAACACCCGGGCGAGCACCCGTGCCTCGACCGCGTCGCCGGACGGGGTCGACGTGCCGTGCGCGTTCACGTGGTCCACATCGGACGGTGCGAGGTCCGCGTCGGACAGTGCGGACCGGATGGCCGCCTCGGCGCCGGCGCCCGACGGGTCCGGCGCGGTCGCGTGGTGCGCGTCGGCGGACGCGCCGTAGCCGCTGACCCGCGCCCGGATCCGTGCTCCGCGCGCCACCGCGTGCTCGTGGCGTTCCAGCACCAGCACGCCCGCGCCCTCGGCGGCGACGAACCCGTCCCGGTCCCGCTCGAACGGCCGGGACGCGGCCGTCGGATCGTCCACCCGCCGCGACAGCGCGCCCATCCTGGTGAAGCCCGCCATGATCGGCCGGGACAGCGCGGCCTCCGCGCCGCCGGACAGCACGATGTCGCAGCGGCCGGAGCGCAGCAGGTCCCGCGCCGTGCCGATGGCGGTGGTCGCCGACGCGCACGCGGTGGTCGTGACGAGGTTCGGCCCCAGCGCGTCGCAGTCGATCGCCAGGTAGCCCGCGACCATGTTGACCCCCATCATCGGGATCAGCATCGACGACACCCGGCCCGCGCCGTCCGCGAGCAGCGTCTCGTGCTGCGACGTGAACGTGCCCACGCCGCCCAGCGCGTTGCCCATCACGACCCCGACCCGCGCGCCGTCCCACTCCCGGGGATCCAGGCCCGAGTCCGCGAGCGCCTCGCGGCAGGCGACCAGCGCGAGGTGCACGTAGCGGTCCAGTCGCCACGCGGTGCGGCGGCCGAGCAGGGCGTCCGCGTCGAACCCCGGGACGCGGCAGCTGATGTCCACCGGCATGCCCTTCAGGGAGTCGTCGATGGACGCGGTCGGCCGGCCCGCGAGCAGCGTCCGCCAGCTCTCCTCGACGCCGACGCCGGCCGGGGTGACCAGGCCGAGCCCGGTCACCGCCGCGTGGAACGGTTCAGTCATCGCCGCGGGCGCCCTTCGCGTCGAGCAGGGCGAGCGCGTCGCTGACCCGGCCCTGCGGCGACACCTCGTCCTCGCCGATGGGCACGCCGAACTCCTTCTCCGCGACCAGGGCGAACTCGACGATCGCGAGCGAGTCGAGGTCGAGCTCGGCGAACGTGGCGTCCGGGTGCACCTCCTCGGCCTCGACCCCGAAGTAGTCGACCAGGATCCCGGCAAGACGTTCGAGAAGAGTCGTCGACATGGCTTCCTCCACTACAGCACCGAGATGTCCGGCCAGCGCAACACGGTCGAGCCCCACGTCAGCCCGCCGCCGAACGCGCCGAGCAGCACCCGCTGGCCCGCCCGCAGCTCCCCGCTCGCGCACGCGGACGTGAGCGCGAGCGGCACGGACGCCGCGGCGGTGTTGCCGACGTGGTCGATGTTGCGCACGAACTTGGCGGCCGGCTGGCCGAGCATGTCCGCGACACCGGTGAGGATCCGGGCGTTCGCCTGGTGGATCACGAACCGGTCGATGTCGCGCAGCCGCAGGCCCGCCTTGTCCAGGACGGACTGTGCCGAGCCCGCCATCTGGTAGATCGCCTTGCGGAACACGGCCTTGCCGGCCATCGTGAAGAACTCCGCGCCCGGCTCGGCCGGCCGCCGCGTGGACCGCTGCCGGGACCCGCCGGCCGGCACCATGATCAGGTCCGCGTCCTGCCCGTCGCTGCCGAGGTCGAACGGGCCGAGCGCGCCCAGCTCGTGCGCGGCCCCGGCGCGCAGCACCACCGCGCCCGCGCCGTCGCCGAAGATCGCGGCCGTCCCGCGGCTGTCGGGGTCGACGATCGTGGAGAACGTGTCCGCGCCGATCACCAGCACGTGCTCGGCCACCTCGGCCGCGATCAGCCCGGCCGCGGACGCGAGTGCGTACAGGAAGCCCGTGCACACGGCGTTGACGTCGAACGCGGCGACCCGGTTCAGCCCGATCCGGTACGCGACGTCCGGCGCGGTCGCCGGGCACGGCCGGTCCGGCGTGGTGGTGGCGAGCACCAGCGCGTCGACGTCGTCGAGGTCCGCGGACTTCAGGGCCAGCATCCCGGCCTCGACCGCGAGGTCCGAAGTGGACATGCCGGCCTCGACCACGTGCCGCTGCCGGATGCCGGTGCGCGCGCGGATCCACTCGTCGGAGGTGTCCAGCCGCTCGGCGATCACGGTGTTGGGCACGACCCGCGGCGGCAGGAACGTACCGAGTCCACACAGGACGGCGGACGTGCCGTCCTCCGGCGTGCTTCCGGGAAAGGGCAGGACCTCGGCTAAGCCGTTCATGGCGTTTCCCCCAAACCGATGTAGGCGAGCCGGCTGGCCTTCATCTCGGCGGTCCACTCGTCGGCGGTCGCGACGCGCTCCTCGGGCGTGGTGTCCACGAGCCGCCGGCCGGGCCAGATCTCGTAGTCGCCGACCACGCCGGCGTGCTGTTCGAGGCCCTGCTGGAAGAGGACCTCGCGGCGCATAACCAGCTCGCGTACCGGCAGGACCGTCCACATGTGCATGCCGCGTGCGACCAGCTCCCACGCCCGCCGCCGCTCCTCCGGGTGCTCGGCGAGGTACTGCTTCGCGATCGCCGCGCCCACGGTGAGGTGGCGGATCTCGTCGATGCCCGCGCCGCGGTCGATGTCCGCGGCGGCGGGGTCGAGCGGGCGCCACTTGCGCTCGGACAGCTCCGCCGCCGGAGCCAGCGCGCCCTCGATGACGATCGTCATCAGGAGCACTCCGCCGAGGAAGTCCGCGTCGTCGCGCATTATCTTCAGGCCGAACTCCTCCAGCGGGTCGAGCACCGCGCGTACGTCCGCGCCCGCGTACTCCTCGATCACCTGCCACAGCCGGCCGGTCGGCACGCCGAGCGCGAGCAGGTGGTCGCGGAACACCATGGCGTGCCGCGCCTCGTCGAGCACCTGGGTCGCGAAGAACTCCATGGTTTCGGTGTCCGGCGCGATCGGGACCAAATAGGACAGTGCCCGGGTGGCCTTCTCCTCGGCCACCGAGCGGAACGCGTACTCGGCGATCAGCGCGTCGCGCAGCGGCCCCGGCTCGCGCATGAACTCCGGCACCACCAGCGCCGGGTCGTGCCCGTCGGGCCGGCCGGCCAGCATGCCCTGCGGCACGGCTTCGAGCCAGTACCGCAGGTTCGCCTCCCGCGGCGTCAGCTCCACCGACATCGCCCCGTCCACCAGGCTCGGCGCCCGGTCGAAGTCGGCCTCTCGAGGCACCGCGCTCATAGCCGGCCCGCCTCCATCCGCGAGTCCAACGCTCCGGTACCGCGAGTCCAACACTCCGGTACCGCGAGTCGTGCGTTCCGGACCCGACCGGCTCGGCGCACGCAGCCGCGAACGGCACCGCGAATGTAGAACTCGGCGTACCGGAGCGTTGGACTCGCGGGTCGGGAGTGTTGGACTCGCGGGGTGGGTGCGGGTGTCATGACAGGACCAGCTCCCGGTTCGGGCGGGCGGAGGTCGGCGCGGGCTCGAAGGGCACCGAGAACGGCTTGAGCGCGTTGCCGAACAGCGCCCGGTCGCCGAGCAGGTGGATCGGCACGGCGAGCAGTGCCCACTCCCACCCGGACACCAGCACCCACGCCCCGACGACCACCGCCTGCGTCACGAAGCTGTGCATCACGTTGTAGAGCACGTAGTACGCCTTCGGGATCCGCCCGCCCCGCGCGCGGTGGTGCGCGATCGCGCCGGGCAGGTAGCCGACCAGGTCGATGTAGGCGAACAGCACCACGGCCGGCAGCCAGCGGACCTCGCCGACGTGCGGCACGAACAGCGCGACGCACACACCGAGCGCGATCCCGTACTCCAACCGCACCAGCGCGTGCGTCGTGCGGGTGTCGAAGCGGTTGACGTGGTCCATCAGGCGGCCCTCCCGAGATCGGACAGGGCCTCGCCGCCCTCGACGACCTCGATCCGGCCGAACAGCCCGGCGAGCACGTCGCACACCACCCGCTTGATCACCCGCTCGGCGATCGGGTCCATGATCCCGGCGAGGCTCTCGATGCCGAAGTCGTAGGCGCACTCGAACCGCACCAGGAGGCCGCTTCGGCCCTCGCCGGGCAGCAGCCGCCACGAGCCGGCGAACTCCGCGAAGTCGCCGGACGTCTGCGCGAAGTCGATCCGCAGGTTCCACGGGTCGACGGTCTCCGTCTCGGTCCACCGCATCGGCCCGCGCCGGAAGTTCACCACCCAGTGCGTGCGGTCGCCGCGCACCTCGACGTGCCGGACGTCGGCGGCCAGCTCCGGATACCGCTCGAACTCGGCGATCCGCGCCAGCGCCGCCCGCGCGTCGCGCGCCGCGATCCGCACGGTCAGTACGACTTTCCGCATCTCCGGCCTCCTAGTTCGACTCAGCTCGACACGGCCCGCGCGGCCCGCTCGAACGCGTCGAGCAGGTACTGCCGCTCGCGCTCGTCGAGCACGGCCGGCGGGGTCAGCCGCAGCACCCGGTCGGAGTTCAGCGAGTGGTTGGCCACCACCCCCGCCTCCATCAGCTCCAGCAGCAGCTCGCCGGCGAGCCCCTCGACGGCGCACTCGATCCCGATCAGCAGACCCACGCCGCGCACCTCGGCCACCGCGTCGCCCAGCACGTCCGCGCACAGCCGGGTCAGCTCGACCAGCAGCCGGGCGCCGATCCGCCCGGCCCGGCCAACCAGGTCCTCCTCGGCGATCGCGGCCAGCGCCCCCCGCGCGGCCGCCATGCCCAGCGGCGCGCCCGAGAACGTCGACGTGTGGATGAACGGGTCCCGGTCGAACGGCGCGAACGCCGCCTCGGTCGCCACCATCGCCGACACCGGCACCACGCCGCCGCCGAGCGCCTTGCCCGCCACCAGCACGTCCGGCACGACACCGTCGCGGTCGCCACCCCACCAGTGCCCGAGCCGGCCGAGCCCGGTCTGGATCTCGTCGAGCACCAGGAACGCGCCGTGTTCCGCGCACAGCGCCGCGACCGCGGGCAGGTAGCCGGCCGGCGGGACGATCACGCCCGCCTCGCCCTGCACCGGCTCGACCAGCACGCACGCCGACCCCGGATGCCGCTCGAGCACCCCGGCCAGCGCCGCCACGTCGCCGAACGGTACGTGCGTGGTGTCCGGCAGCAGCGGCCGGAACGGCTCGGTGAACACCGGCCTCGCGGTCGCGGACAGCGCGCCGAGCGTCTTGCCGTGGTAACCGTCCACCATGGACACCAGGTGCCGCTTTCCGTTGGCCCGGGCCAGCTTGATCGCCGCCTCGACCGCCTCCGCGCCACCGCACGCGAAGTGCACGCGGGAAAGGCCGGGCGGGGTGACCGAGGTGAGCGCCTCGGCGGCCAGCGCGGCCTGCGGTTCGAGCAGCAGGCGGGTGGCCACGGGGTTGCGGTCCAGCTGCTCGCGCACGGCGGCCACCACCCGCGGGTGCCGGGCGCCGGTGATGAACACCCCGTAGCCGCCGCAGTTCAGCAGCTCGCGGCCGGTGCTCGTGCGTACCCAGGCGCCCCGCGCGCAGACCTCGACGTCGCCGCCGAACATCTCACCGAGCGCCGCCCGCCCGGTGGAGAGGTGCCGCCGGTACCGCGCGGCAGTCAGGTCCACAGTGGACGCGGTGGTCACGGTGGACCCGGTGGACATGGTGGGTGACATCAGGCCACGACCATGCGGTAGCCGAGGTAGAAGTCGACGAGCGCGCCGGCCACGCTGGTCCGCGACGGCGGGTGGAAGGCGATCGCGTGCGACGCGGCGGCCAGGTAGGCGATGTCGCCGCTCCCGACGAACGCCATGCCGCCCAGCAGCTCGACGGCCTGGTCGACCGACGCGGCGATCGCGTCCTGGACCGCGTACCGGGTGACCAGCGCGGCGGCGAGCGTGTCGTTGTCGGTCTCGCCGTCCATCATCCGGCGGGCCACGCCCTCGGTGAGCGCCGCGGCCGACTCGATCCGCACGGCCAGCCTCGCGCGCTCGGACACGCTGCCCCGCGCACCGGCGAGCACGCGCTCCACGAGCGCGCTCGCGATCCCGGTGTAGGCCGCGCACACGGTGAGCTGGAACCAGATCAGGCCGACCGTGGTCAGCGACTCCATCGCGTCGGCGAGCTCGGGGTCCGGCGCGATGATCTGCTCGGGCGCCACCAGCACGTCGGTCAGCCGCACCTCGTCGCTCTCCGCGCCACCCAGGGCGGGCGTGGACCAGAACGGGTGCACGGAGATCCCGGGCGTGTCCGCGGGCAGCATCAGCAGGCCCATGCCGACCGTGCCGTCGCCCTGCTCGACGCCGACGCTCGCGGTCAGCAGGTCCATCGACCGGGACAGGCTGCACGGCTTCTTCGCGCCGTTGACCAGATACCCGCCCTCGACCGGCTCGGCCATCATCGTCGGCGACAGGATCCCCTGCGTGGTACGGCCCTCGGCGAACCCGGACGCGACCAGCAGCCGTTCGTCGACCACCCGGCGCAGCAGCAGCTCCTCGAGGTCGCAGCCACCGCCGACCAGGTCCGCGACCGCGAACAGGGTGCCGAGCGAGAAGTGGTGCATCATCGTGGCCACGGTCATCGACGGCGCGGTGGCCGCCAGCGCGCGGACCACCCGGGCGGCGTCGAGCGGGGACGCGTCCAACCCGCCGGCCTGCGCCGGCACCAGTAGGTTCGTGCCGCCTTGCGCGCGGAAGATCTCGATCGCGGGACTGTCCTCGGCCTCCAGCTCGGGCAGTGGGAGCTCCGCCAGCTGCTGGCGAAGGCCGGGGAGCAGCTTGTCGCAGGCGATCCGGTCCGCCTCCAGGAAATGCATGAAATCAGTCCCTCCTTCCACAGTGGTCGATTCCGAAGACGGCGTCCCGCGGACGGATGCCGCTCGCCCGGGAGACGCCCTGCAGGTGCGAGGTGCGCAGCATCGGGTAGTTGGCCTCGCCGAACGCGCCACCGGTCAGCCCGGTTCCGCCGTGCGTCGGCAGGTACGGCAGGAAGCCGATGTGTGAGTCGTTGATCTTGAGCACGCCACCGTTGACGGTCTCGGCCACGAACCGGTCGATCACCCGCTCGTCGCCGGCCCACAGGGAGTTCCGCAGGCCGTAGGGGTTGCTGTTCACGTGCGCGAGGGCCCGGTCGAGCAGGTCCACGCCCGGTTCCGGGACGATCACTGGCAGCAGTGGGAAGAACGTCTCGCCGCGCACCGCGTCGATCCGCCGGCAGCCGGCCAGACCGTCCACACGCAACACGGTCGGCTCGACGAACAGGCCCGTGTCGCACGGCGTGCCGTCCACGTCGAGCCGGCGCGCGCCGTGCACCAGCGTGGCGCCGCGGTCCAGCGCGTCGCGCACGAAGGCGAAGAAGCGCTC
This sequence comes from Actinophytocola sp., assembly GCF_050699935.1. Taxonomy (NCBI): domain Bacteria; kingdom Bacillati; phylum Actinomycetota; class Actinomycetes; order Pseudonocardiales; family Pseudonocardiaceae; genus Actinophytocola; species Actinophytocola sp. Next base: position 22,855 of record NZ_JBOHGB010000023.1, on the reverse strand, counting down.
GCCGCGCAGCACGGGGGAGAGCAGCACACCCTCCTCGTCGGGGTAGCCGGGCCGGATCCGAGCGGCGGCCGTCGCGAGCCGGACGAGCAGCTCGTCGGCGATGTCCGGGTGGGCCACGACCTGGTTGGGCACCATGCAGATCTGGCCGGAGCCGTAGAAGGACTCGGTGAGCGCCTCCACCGCGGCGTCGAGGTCGGCGTCGCGCCAGACGACCACGCAGTCGTTGCCGGCCAGCTCCAGGATCGGCTTCTTGCCGCGCGCCACGCACTCGCGCTCCAGCTCCAGGCCGCGCTCGACGTCGCCGGTGTAGAAGATGTCGGCCACCCGCGGGTCGTCGAGCCACGCCCGCAGCGTCGGACCGGGCCGGGCGCAGAAGAAGTTCAGCGTGCCCGCGGGTGCGCCCAGCTCCCGTAGCGCCGGCGCCACCACCTCGCGCAGCGCGAACATGACGCCGAGCGGTGCGCTGCGCGGTGCCCGTACGACGACCGTGTTGCCCGACAGCAGCGGGGTGACGCCGAACAGCGCGCTCGCGGCCGGCGCGTTCTGCGGCGGGTTCACGCACACGACGCCGTCCGCGACGCGGCGCACGGTGAGCGTGCGGGTGCCGTGGCGTAGGTCCTGGCGGAACTCCTGGTGCAGCTGGGACGCGCAGTACTCGAGGGTCTGCGCGCTGAACAGCTCGAGCAGCCCGGCCACCTGCCAGCGAGCCAGTGCCGCGGGGCTGCCCTCGGCGACGAGCAGGTCGACGAGCTCGGTCCGCCTCGTGCGCACCCGAGCGCGAACCAGCTCGCCAAGCCGCATCCTCGTGGCGAGTGGGGTGGCCGCCCACGCGGGCGCGGCCGCAGCGGCCGAATCCAGTGCCGCGGCAACGGTTTCCGCGTCCGCCACCGCGCAGCGGCCCACCACGTCGGCGGTCGGTGTGTCGTCGAGACCCTGCTCCAGCCGCCGCTTGAGCGTGAGGCCGGCGAACACGTCGGTCAGGATCGACCGGGTGCTCACCGTGTAGAGGTAGCGGCCGGAGTCGACGTCGCGGCCGCCCACGTGCGACAGGTACGTGGGCACCGGATCGCCGTGCGTACGCGGTATGCCACTGGCCAGACTCGACGTCACGAGTTCGAGTCTGACAATCAGTCCTGATGCGTCACTGACAGCGGACTCGGGTCCCGCTCCGGCGCTGACGCGCGGCTGACCCGCGGGTCGCGGACGGTTTGGCGGGCACTGCCCGCGGGCCGATACTCGGGGCGAAAACCTAACAGCCGGCGAGGATCGGTGGATCGAGGATGGCTACGGCACCGCTGGAAATGGCTTCCCTGCACGCCGTCGTCGCGGCGTACGCGGACAACCCGAGCGCGTTCCTCGCGCTGAACGCCGGCAATGCCCACTTCACCGCGCCGGGGCTCGACGGGGTCGTCGTGTACCGCCGGTCCGGCCGGTACCTGGTGCAGTTCGGCGCACCGTTCGGTCCGGACCGCGCGGCCCTGCTGCACGCGTTCACCGGCTTCGCCCGGGTACGCCGTCGCCGGGTGGTGGCCGTCCAGGTGCAACAGTCCGATGTGGACCTTTACGCCGCGCGGGGCTACACGGTGAACCAGATCGGCGCGTCCTACGCGGTCTCGCTGGCGGACTTCACGCTGCGCGGGTCGCGGTTCGTCCGGCTGCGCAACAAGATCTCCCGCGCCACGCGCGGCGGGCTCGTGGTGGCCGAGGTGGCGCAGCCGGAGTGGGCCGCCGAGTTGGCCGCGCTGGACGGGGAGTGGTTGCGCAGCAAGGGCCGGCACGCGAAGCAGCTGGAGTTCCTGGTCGGCGAGCACGGTGGCCCGGCGCAGGCGCATCGCCGCCTGTTCGTGGGCACGATCGCCGGCGAGCTCGCCGGCTACATCTCCTACTCGCCGGCGTACGGCAGCCGGCCGGGCTGGCTGCACGACCTGTCGCGGCGCCGCCCGTCCGGCCCACCCGGCGTGATGGAGGCGATCAACGCGACGGCGATCGAGGCGTTCCGCGCGGAGGGCGCGGCGTGGCTGCACTTCGGCTTCACCCCGTTCACCGGGCTCTCGCCCGACCACGAGCACCCCCGCGCGAGCCGCTGGTTCCGCCGGCTCGTCGGCCTGCTGTCCCGCCACGGCGCGGCCGTGTACCCGGCGGCGACACAGCTCGCGTACAAGGCGAAGTGGGCGCCACACGCCGTGCTCCCCGAGTACGTCGCCTTCTCGAACGGCGCGAGCCCCCTGGCGTTCCTCCACGTCTTCCGCGCCAGCAACGCCCTCTGACCCCGCGAGTCCCCCGTTCCGGACCCGCGAGTCCGACCGTCCGGACTCGCGCGGAGGTCGTGGGGCGGTCGCGGGGTCAGGCGGGTGTCACCGAGGTGTCAGCGGGCTCGCTCAGCATCGGTGCGGCGACTACGGAAGGAGGCGGTCGGTATGACGGACAGGCACCTCTCCCCGGTGCGGACGCGTACGGTCATCTTCAAGCTGTTCGGCTCCGTCGGCCTGGTGTCCGACGGCCGGCTGCTGGCCATCCAGGGCGGCCGCCAGCGCACCCTGCTGGCGACGTTGCTCATCAACTCCGGCAAGGTCGTCACGAAGGAGCAGTTCTTCGAGGAGCTGTGGGAGGGCCGCGCGCCGACGAAGGCGAACAACGCGCTCCAGGCGTTGATCACCCGGTTGCGCAGGCTGCTCCGGGCCACGTTCGGTGCGGAGTTCGCGCGGGAGCGGCTGATCACGCTGCCCACCGGATACGTCCTGCACGCCGACACCGACGAGATCGACGCGAAGCTCTTCGAGCGCCTGGTCTTCCTCGCGCACAACGACCTGGCCACCGACCCGGTCAGGGCGCGCGACCTGCTCACCGAGGCGCTGGACCTCTGGGACGGCCCGGTGCTGGAGGGCGTGGCCGGCGGGCCGATGTGCCACAGCTCGGTCCTGCACTACGAGGAGAGCCGGCTCGCCGCCATCGAGGACCGGTTCCACGCCTGCATCGTCGCGGGCATCCAGGGCGGCGTGATCAGCGAGCTCAAGAAGATGGCCATGCTCTACCCGTGGCGTGAGCGGCTCGCCGAGATGCTGATGATCGCGCTCTACCGCTCCGGCCGGCAGGCCGACGCGCTCCGCGAGTACAACATCGTTCGAAGACGGCTCGTGGACGAACTGGGCATGGAACCGTCCGCGATGCTCCAGGAACGGTTGCACGCGATCCTGAACCACGACCCCTCCCTGGACCTCGTGCCCGAGGTCGGCAGGCCCAGCGAAGCGGCGGGGTGATGTGATTGCACTGCCAACTACAAAACGTTGAGTCACGAGTGCCGGATTCATGCCGGGGTCGTCAGCACGTAGAGTGACCGCCGTGGCGCGGTGTACTGTCGCGGGCGAAGTAAAAACCAACCGGGCGGTTTCTATTGACAAACCGGGCGGTTGGTTTCGTACTCTTGAGGTGCGACCGAGTCGTTGTCGATCAAACCGGTCGGAAGTCGGTCGCGTCGAGGGCCTCAGGAGACCGAAGTGGACATTGACGTTTTAGGGCCACTAGTCGCCCGCGAGCGTGGCACGTCGGTGGTCCCCACCGCCGCGAAGCCTCGCAAGGTACTGGCAATGCTCGCCGTTCACGCCGACCAGGTGGTGCCCATGGCGTCGCTGTTCGAGGAACTGTGGGGCGAGAACATCCCGCGCAGCGCCAACACGACGGTGCAGACCTACATCCTGCACCTGCGTAACCTCATCGGCGCGGCGATCGAGCAGTCGCCGGCCGACATCCCGTCGGACGCCAAGCAGGTGCTCGTCACCTACCCCGGCGGCTACCTGCTGGACACCATGGGTGGTCGCGTCGATGGCCACGAGTTCGACCGGCTCGCCGCGCTGGGCCACCGCGCTCGGGAGATGGGCGACTTCGAGGCCGCGTCGCGCAACTTCTCCGAGGCACTGGGGATCTGGCGGGGTCGTGCCCTGGTCGACGTGCAGACCGGCCCGCTGCTCGAGGTCGAGGCCCACCGCCTCGAGGAGGCCCGGCTGAACGTGCTCGACCGCCGGATCGACGCGGACCTGCGCCTGGGCCGTCACCACGAGCTGCTCGGCGAGCTCGCCGGGCTGGTCGGCCGCTACCGCACCCACGAGGGCCTGCACGCGCACCTCATGCTGGCCCTGTACCGCTCCGGCCGCCGCGGCGAGGCGATCGACGTCTACCGCCGGATGCGCACTGGGCTGGTGAACGAGCTCGGGCTCGAGCCGTCGCCCAGCCTGCGTCGACTGCAGCACGCGATCCTGATGTCCGATCGCAGGCTCGCGGAGGTCGGCACCGAGGCCGCCGCATTGGACAAGGCGGGTTGACCTCGTGATTTCGGATACATGGACCAGAGTAGGGCTGCGGCGACGCGCCCTACTTTGGCATGTTGATCGGGGTGGACGTCCCCGGTCGGACACTCCGCTCAACGGTTGAGCAGACCACGGCCCCGGGAAACATGCGGTGACGAAACAGTCGAGAGCGGAGAACACGCGGCTGCACCTGGTGCGGTCGGCGGCCGAACTGTTCGACCGCAACGGTTTCTCGGGTGCCACGCTGGAGGACGTCAGCCGCGCGGCGGGTGTCACGAAGGGCGCGTTCTACTTCCACTTCTCCTCCAAGGACGATCTCGCCGGCGCGATCCAGGCGGAGGCCTGCGCGATGCTGCGCCACGCCGTGTACCGCTCGCTCGACGCGGGTACGCCGGTGCTGCAGTCGCTCATCGACCTGACCCACGAGATCGCGCACTGGCTCGAGACAGAGCCGGTCGTCCGCGCGAGCCTGCGCACCGCGCGCGAGTGCGGCCACCGCGGCACGCCGTTCCTGGACTTCTACGTGGACCTGCTCTCGGCCGTGGAGACGATGCTGATCAGCGCCGAGCAGGCGGGCGAGGTGTCGACGCGGGTCGCGGTCGACCAGGCGAGCACGCTGGTGCTCACCATCTGCGCGGGCATGGACATGCTGTGGTGGTCGGGTATCCGGGCCGGCGACATCCGAGCGAACGTGCGGGAGATGTGGGAGCTGATCCTGCCCGGCATGGTCGGCGAGGACGGCCTGGCCCGTGTCGACCCGGCAGGCCCCGCACGGCTGGGCTAGGCTAGTCCGCCTCCCCGGATTTCAAAGTGTTGGTTGCGTTTCGGCGGATGGTGCGGTTGTTCACGTGCTTGTGGCTGGGTGCCGTCACGGTCCCCTGAGGTTCCGGTGGTTGGTACAAGACCTCATATGATGATCCACGTGACGGGCTTTAGTGCGGGGGTGTTGTCCACGGTAGTGACGTCAAGCCGGTGACCGGGACGGGTGCCGGGCCGGAGACCTCCTCCAGGCGGGCCACGGCGTCCCTGGGCAGCCGCAGCGTGAACCCCGCCCGGCTCTGCTCGTACTGGGTCAGCGTGCGCGGTCCGATCACGACCGACGCGACGCCGGGCCGGTGCCGCACCCACGCCAGCGCCACGGCCGCCGGTGAGGTGCCCAGCTCCGCGGCGACCTTGCCCACCTCGGCGGCGATCGTCATGTTCCGCTCGGTCAGCTGGTTGCCGACCCACTCCGCGACGACCGGCAGGCCGCCGGACATCATGTTGCCGAACCGGGTGTCCGGCGCCGGCTCGCGCCCGGTCTGGTAGCGGCCCGCGAGGATGCCGCCGCCGAGCGGGCTCCATGCGACGACACCCACCGAGCGCCGCGCACACACCGGCTGGATCTCCGCCTCGATGTCCCTGCGCAGCAACGAATACTGCGCCTGCAGGCTGATCAGCGGCGTCCCGCCGACGCGCTCGGCCGCCCACTGCGCCTCGACGAGCTGGCTCGCGGTGAAGTTGGAACCGCCGATGTAGCGCACCTTTCCGGCGCGCACGAAGGAGTCCAGCGTCTCCATCGTCTCCTCGATCGGCGTGTCCGCGTCCCACTTGTGGCACTGGTAGAGGTCGATGTGCTCGGTGCGCATCCGGCGCAGGCTCGCGTGCAGTGCCCGGGTCAGGTGCACCCGGGACAGGCCGCGGTCGTTGGGTCCGTCGCCCTGCGGCTGGTAGGCCTTCGTCGCGATCACGACCGCGTGGCGCCGGCCGCGGATCGCGCGCCCGACGATCTCCTCGGACTGGCCGCGGTTGTAGTTGTCGGCCGTGTCGACGAAGTTGTGCCCGGCGTCGAGAAACGCGTCGATGATCGGTCTGGCCGCGTCCTCGTCGACGCCGAAGCCCCATGCGGTGCCGAAGTTCGCGGTGCCGAGGCACACCCGAGACACCTTGAGGCCGGAGCGCCCCAACGTCGTGTACTCCACGCTGCGCTCCTTGACGGACCGGGAGTGCCTGACGTACATACCGGTCGGAATATCGACGAGCAGAACCGTAAGAAAGCGCAAATCCTGCTGTCAACCGAGGGGGAACCGATGAGCAGTGGACGATCGGCTGATCGGATCGAGTTCCTACGCCGCTTACGAGTGATCCGGCGGTTCACCACGGAGCCGATTCCCCAGGTCGTGGTCGGTGACGTGCTGGAGGTGGCGCGCTGGTCCGGCAGCTCGGCCAACCGCCAGCCCTGGGAGCTGATCCTCGTGCGGGACCGGGCGCGGATGCGGGCCCTGTCCGAGGTCGGCGACTCACCCGGGCTGATCCCGCTCGCGGACGCCGCGCTCGTACTCGTGCCCGTGCTGACCCGGTCGGGCGCCGAGCTCGACGCCGGCCGGCTGCTGGAGCGGATCATGCTGGCCGCCTCGGCGCACGGCGTGGGCTCGACGCCGGCCGGGTTCGGCGCGGCGACGTTCGCGGCGAAGAAGTTGCTCGGCGTGCCGGCCCCGTACGGGCTGCGGGTGGCGGTCGCGCTCGGCTATCCGGCGGATGCGACCGCGCGACTGGTCAGCGTGGAGCGCGACGTCGACACCCGGCTGCCGCTCGGCCGGCTTCCGGTGGGCCGCCGGCCGCTCGCGGAGATCCTCCACTTCGAGCACTACGGCAGGGGAGCGGCGGCGGGGCCGGTACCCGGCAAGGCTTGAGCGGTCTTCGAGCCGTCCTCGACTGGTTCTCGAGTCAGGCGGTCGCGGTGACCGACATCGAGTCGTGCCAGTGCGCGCTGCCCGACGGGACGAAGCGGGACACCCGTCGCGGCGGCGCGAGGCCCGGTAGCGCGATCTGCCACAGCACCGTGAGCCGCTCGTGGAGGTCGGCCATGCCGGTGAACACCTCGGACTGGGACTGGATGCCGAGGAACGTCGCCGAGATCCAGTCGGCGACGGTCGCGGGGTCCAGCTCCTTGCGCAGGTCGCCGCGTTCCTTGGCCTTTATCAGAACGTCGGCGAGGATGCCGATCCAGCGCTCGTAGACCTCCGGCGTCGGGCGGGAGAAGTTCGCCTCGAGCACGAGCCGGTTGCTGGCCCGCACGCGGACGTTGGCCCTGATGAGGTGCGCGAACGCGTGGCTGATGTCGATGATCGTCTGCAGGCCCGCGTTGTCGAAGTCGACAAAGGGCAGTTCCGCTTTCCACTGCTCCTCGATGAGCGCCATCGCGAGCTCTTCCTTGGAGGAGAAGTGGAAGTAGAGAGCGCCCTTGGTGACCCCGGCCTTGGCCAGGATCTCGGACAGGCTGGCGCCGGCGAAGCCACGCTCGTCGAACACCGCGGCGGCGGCGTCGAGGATCGTGTTCCGGGTGCGCTCTGCCCGGTCCTGGCGTGCCAAACCCATACCTCCCTGGTTGGTCGCGGACCACGATGTCACAAGAGAGACAGCACGAGGGCCGCACCATTCCGGCGAATCCAGCGCTGCTCGACGTTCGGTCCAGGGTAGCTCAAGATTGACGCAGTCGCCTCTCGAAAAAAAACCGGGTGGTAGGTATGGTTTATGTGTGGCATGTGCCACATACACACCTTCATAACTTCCGAGGCGGCGTCATCGCATGACCCGAGCCGGACGGGTGCCGGTGCTGCCGCCGTCGCGTATTCGACGTCGACGTCGGACCTCCGCGGCGACGCCGAAGACCTTTCCCGAGAGGCTTCGCCATGGCCACCATGATCAGGCATGAGCAGGACCACTACCCCAGGTTGGGCACAACGGAACGGCTTTTCCGACAGCCGGTGCCGCCACGCCTTGTGCGGCGGACGCACCAGTCGGACGTGTTCGTCACCAACCTGCGGGTGACAGGCGTGGACACCTTCGAGGTGAGCGCCCGGTTACCTCGTGCGCACTCGTTCTACGGACCCGTCCGGCCGGGCCAGCACGACCCCATGCTGCTGCTCGAGACCGTACGCGAGTCGATCCTGCTGGTCGGCCACTTCGCCTACGAGATCCCACGCGAGTACAAGTGGATCACCCACGACAAGCAGTTCGCCTTCGACGCCGCCGGCCTGTCGACGCCGGTCACGGCCGGCGGCACCGAGCCGGTCGAGCTCCTGCTGGTCATCTCCAACCACGACATCAAGCGGCGCGGCCGCCGCCCGGCCGCGATGCGCACCGAGATCGAGTGCTTCCGCGACGGCATGCGGATCGGCACGGCGACCTACAACTGGAGCGTCGTCTCCGGCGCCGCCTACAAGAAGCTGCGCGGCGAGCACGCCACCGCCGGGCCCAGCGTGCCCGCCGGTGTGGACGTGGTGCGCCCGGACCGAGTCGGCCGGTCGGACCGGGTCGACGTCCTGCTCGCCGAGCGGTTCGGCGACACGGACGAGCCCGGCTGGCAGATCCGGGTGGACCCCGCCCACCCGGTGATCTACGACCACCCGGTCGACCACGTGCCGGGCAACGCCATCGCCGAGGTCGCGCGCCAGGCCGCGCTGCTCGCGGTCGACCGGCCCGACGCCCTTCCCGTGGGCGGCGACTTCGCCTTCGCGCACTACCTCGAGTTCGACGCGCCGTGCCTGGTGTCGGCCACGGTGGTCGGCACGGCGTCGGGCCGGACGGGTGTCCGGGTCGCCGTCGACCAGGACGACCACCGCTCCGTCGACGGTGTCGTCGAGCTCCGGGTCGCCTGACCCCGAGCCAGGCGTCGCGCACGACCCGCGTCGCGGCCGACCGGCCCGGCCCACCGGCCGCGAGCGGCCGCGTCCCCGCTCCGCCGCGGGAGGGACGACCTCCCTCCCGCGGCGGATGGGCACGAACCGTTCCGCGGACGGATTGTCGGCCCCTGACCGGAATCCGACAATTGAGGTCCCGGCGAGGAGGAGATCGGTCATGACGTACTCGGACGAGGAGCTCGGCCTGCCGGGCAACCGGGAGGTCGTCGAGTGCGCGCTGCACGCGTCGACCACGCAGGTGCTCCATCTCGCCCCGGGGACCGGCTCGCGCCACCGCACGCTCGCCGAGCGCGGCGCGGACGCGGTGCGCGGCTTCGAGCGCGTGCCGGCCGTCTCCGCCGGCCCCATCGTCGTCCCCGACCCACCCGCGACCGTGGTCGCCGCGAGGGACGGCATCCCCGCGGACATCGCCGAGGCCTACCTGCACGCCAAGACCGAGGTGAAGGCGATCCTCGCCGAGAACCTCGCCGGCGTCCGGGACTCGCGCTAGGAAGGACGCCTTCCGGACACGCGACGTCTGCAAGGCGTCCTTCCTGGCCCTACGGGCGCGGCACCCGGTCCGGCGCCAGCAGGCGCAGCGACTCCAGCAACGTCTCCAGCACGGTCTCCTGCCGGCTCGCCAGCGTGTCGATCCGCTGGCGCAGCTCGGCGAGCTCGCGGCGCAGCGCCACCGGCTCGTGCGCGAGCTCCCGCGACGCGTCGGGCTCGCGCGTGTCCGCCAGGATCGACCGCATTCGCGCCCGCAGCACCGGTCCCGGCTCGACGCCGAGGTCACACCGCAGCCGCCGGCGGGCCCGGTCGTACACCGCGAGCGCGTCGGACCGCCGGCCGCCGCGGGCCAGCGCCACCATCAGCTGCTCGTAGAACCGCTCCCGCAGGGGATGGTCGGCCGACGTCTCCGCCAGCTCGCCGACCACCTCGGCGTGCCGGCCGGCGCGCAGGCTCGCTTCGTACAACGTCTCCAGTGCCGCGAGCCGGTGCTCGTCGAGCGCCGCCGCCTCCGCCGTGCAGACGTCGCCCAGCGCGGCGTCCTCCAGCGCCGGTCCCCGCCACAGCGCGAGCGCGGCCCGCAGCGGCGCGACCGCCCGTGCGGGCTCGGCGGCGGCAAGGGCCCGGGCCGAGCCGACGCGCTCGACGAACTCGACCGCGTCGCTCTCGCCCGCGTACAGCGTCAGGGCGTAGCCCGGCGGGCGGGTGACGATCCGGTCCGGCTCGCCACACGCCTGCTCGATCACCTTGCGCAGCCGGCGCATCTGGGCCTGCAGGGCGTTCGCCGCGTTGGCCGGTGGCCGCTCGCCCCACAGCTCCGCGACGAGCCGCCCGGTCGACAGCGTGCGGCCGGCGCACACCACGAGCGAGGCGAGCAGCGCCCGCCGCTTGACGCCGGTGACCTCCACCGGCGCGCCGCGCGCGTCGTGGACCTCCATCGGGCCGAGGATGTGCAGCCGCATGCCGCTACCGGTGTTCCGGCGTGGCCACTCCGGACTCGAACGCGTAGATCACCGCGTGGATCCGGTTGCGCAGGCCGAGCTTGCTGAGCAGGTTCTGCATGTGGGACATCACCGTGTGCTCGGAGACGGTGAGCTCCTCGGCGATCTCGGCGTTGGACAGCCCGCGCGCGACCAGGCCCAGCACGTCGCACTCGCGCTCGCTCAGCCCGTCGCGCGCGGCCACATGCCGCCCGTGCTCGGGCCCGGCGAGGCGCACCAGCCGACCCGGCTGCCCGACCTCCTCGAAGCGGCGCAGCGCGAACCCGGCCGCCGCGATCCGCACCGCCGCGACGACCTCCTCCGGCGTCGACCACGCGGGCAGTGAGCCGCACACCTCCGGGCTCGTCAGCGCCTCGCCGTCGCGCATGCCGATGCCGAGCACGCGGACCACGCGGCCCGACCGGCGCACCGCGGCCAGCACGGGGGCGGTGTCGCCGGACCGCAAACCGTGCAGCAGCAGGACATCCGGGTGCTGGTTGGACATCGTGGCGAACACGGCGGGGCCGTTGCCGTGCTCGCCGACGACGACCATGCCCGGCTCGCCGTCGAGCGCGGCCAGCACACCGCGGCGGGCGAGCACGTCGTCGCCGACGACCAGTACCCGGATGCCGTCGGTCTCGTCGCCGGTGTTGTCGTAGCTGACGATCCGCGGGTAGGTTTCCGGATCGTCGTCGAGCCACCCGGCGGGCCGCGGTCGGGGCAGGACGCGCACGGCGTGCCCGGACACCACGCGGAGGGTCGGTTGGTCGGCACTGTCCGGCCACGTCGCGTCGGTGCGGTGGTCCATCGTCTCGCCTCGCCTCGCCTCTCGTGCCGGAGGCAGGACTCCGGCACTGTTCACGCTAAGGCGGGGCGACACCGACGTGTTCTTTCGTTGAGCGGTCTTCAACTCGCGGCATACGCACGGTCGAGGCTTCTACCTGTGCTTTCGTGGCCGGCACGGTCTGCGGCGAACGGTAACCGGGCACACCGGCCGGTTTGACGACCTGGCACGGGTCACTCGATGATCAAGAACAGTTTCCCCTGTTTCTTGAAACGGAGACCAGCTTGCGCGCGCGCTTTCTCGGCAAGGATCCCTTGTCACAGGAGGGGCAGTCCCCGACGCTCTTCGCGACCGACCGCACCGACCGCCGGACGTTCATCGCGCAGGGCTGGGTGGTGACCGATGTCCAGGCACTCGCCGACGTCGGTCCGGTCCCGAATGGCGAGGCGATCATCGAGATCCCGGAGGACGTGCTCCGCCTCTACACGCGCGAGCCCGTCGAGGAACGCCGTTAGCCGGCAGTGGTTTCCGAGAAATTTCTCGGGAAGGCGGATCGCACCCGTTATCGTGGAAGGCACAGGGGCGCGCCGCCGGGGACGGCGCGCGGCGAGGGACGGGTGTCGTGCCACCGATTCGAAACAACGGCGTCTCCAGTCTCAACCAGGCGCGCCTCGCGCTCGGCAAACGACTCCGCGAGCTGCGCCGCCGGGCCGACCTGAGCGGCCGCGCGCTCGCGGAGTCGCTGTCCTGGCCGCCGTCGAAGGTCTCCAAGCTGGAGAACGGCCGCCAGTCGCCGACCGAGGACGACCTCCACGCCTGGACCCGGGCGACCGGCGGCGAGGCGGAGACCGAGGGTCTCCTCGCCGCTCTGCACACGCTCACCGTCCAGAATATCGAGTGGCAGCGGCAGTTGCGCGGTGGTCTCGGCTCGCATCAGACCGAGCTCGCCGCGCTCGACGCCACGACGCGGCTGTTCCGCGCGTTCGAGTCCACGTTCGTGCCGGGCCTGCTACAGACCGCGGAGTACGCGCGGGCCCGCTTCACGCAGACCGTCGCCGTGTTCGACGTGCGCGGCGATGTCGACGACGCGGTGCGGGCCCGTATCCAGCGCCAGGACGTCCTTTACCGGCAGGACAAACGGTTCCACTTCGTCCTGACCGAGGCCGCGCTGCGGTACCGGCTGTGCCCGCCGGAGGTGATGCTGGGACAGCTCGATCGGCTGCTCTCGCTGGCGAGCCTGCCCAACGTGAAGTTCGGGATCGTCGGGTTCCCGACCGCGTACCAGGTGGCGCCCACGCACGGCTTCTGGCTGCTCGACGACACGCGGGTGATGGTGGAGACATTCTCCGCGGAGCTGAACCTGGCCGGGCCGCGGGAGCTCGAGCTGTACCGGTCGATCTTCGACGCGATGGCGGCGGCCGCGAGCTACGGCCGCACGGCCCGAGAGATCATCAAGCGCGTCATCGACGACCTTTCGGGTGAGCTGTTGCCCGAGGGCGAATGACTCCGCGCCCGCTACGACGATGTGGTGATCGGCGAGAAATCCGGAGAAATGTGCTGTCGTGCCTGGTTGGCACGGTCCTAGCGTGCCACTCATGACCCGGACGTTGATCCTGGTTCGACTGAAGCCCCGGCAACCGGACGGGTCGTTGATCGGCGAGAGCCGCCGAACGTGCCATCTCGTGCCGCTGCCCGAGTCGGAGGTGCTGCCGCGGCGGCTGACCGCCTACTGCGGCCTGGAGATCGGACCCGGTGAGGGGGAGGTCCTCTCGTCGCCGGCGGGCATGCCGTGCGAGGTGTGCCTGGCCCGCTCGCCGGTGGTGTCGTTCGCGATGCTCCGGCGGTTCCGGGGGCGCCTGCGGCCCGCCGAGCGCTGAGCCGCCCCCCGCAAGTCGTCAGGGTCAGCCGGTGACCAGGGCGAAGGCGAAGCCGTCGTAGCCCTTGGCACCCACGGTCTGCACGGTGGTCGCGGCGACGGTCGGCTCGGTGGCGAGCAGCTCGGCGAGCCGGCGGGTGCCGACGATCGACGGGTCGGTGCTGGCCGGGTCGGCCACCTTTCCACCACGCACGACGTTGTCCACGATGATCACACTGCCCGGCCTGGTCAGCCCCAGGGCCCAGCGGAAGTAGTCGGGGTTGTTGGGCTTGTCGGCGTCGATGAACACCAGGTCGAACGGGCCCTCGACGGAGGGCAGCGTGTCCAGCGCCGGGCCGACGCGCACCTCGACCCGCTCGGCCAGCCCGGCGCGCGCGAGGTTGGCACGCGCGAGCTCGGCGTGCTTCTCCTCGTACTCGAGCGTGACGAGCCGGCCGTCCGCGGGCAACGCGCGGGCGAGCCAGATCGCGCTGTAGCCGCCGAGCGTCCCGATCTCCAGGATGCGGCGGGCGCCGTGGACCCTGGCGATCAGGTGCAGCAGCTTGCCCTGGGTGGGCGAGACCGCGATCCGTGGCAGGCCGGCCGCGTCACTGGCCTCGAGTGCCGCGTCGAGCGCCGCGTCCGGGCCGACGAGCAGCCCCGAGAAGTAGTCGTCGACCGCGTCCCACTGAGCCTGTGTCATGCACCCATTCCTACCCGACCGGCTCCAGGACGAAGACGGGGATCTCGCGGTCGGTCTTGCGCTGGTAGTCGGCGTAGTCCGGGTAGGCGTCGACGGCGACGTCCCACCACTTGGCCTTCTCGTCACCATTGAGCTCGCGGGCGATCATGTCCTGCTTGACCGGCCCGTCCTGCAGCTCGACGTGCGGGTTGGCCTGCACGTTGTAGTACCAGACGGGGTTCTTCGGCGCGCCGCCGAGCGAGGCGACGATCGCGTAGCGGCCCTCGCTCTCCACCCGCATCAGCGGTATCTTGCGGATCTTCCCGGTCTTCGCGCCGGCGGTCGTCAGGATCACCACCGGCATGCCGCGCATCGTGTTGCCCCGGGCCCCGTTCGAGCTCTCGAACTCCTCGACCTGCGTGCGGACCCATTCGGCTGTGCTCGGTTCGTACTCTCCCTGTAGTGGCATGCCCACGGCAACGCTCGCGACACGGCGGGTATTTCACCGGCGGGTGGGTCAGGCGGTCACGCGCACGTAGTCGACGGTGAGCGTGTTCGGGAACGGGGTGGTCTCGTCCGGGTCGCCGGGCCAGTAGCCGCCGACCGCCAGGTTGAGGATCAGGAAGAACGGGTGGTCGAACACCCACTCGCGGCCGCCGAGGTCGGCCGGGGTCCGCGTCTGGTAGACGTTCCCGTCGACCGACCAGACGAGCTGGTTCGGCGACCAGTCCACGGCGAAGGTGTGGAACTCGTCGGCGAACGCGCCGTCGATGCCGTACGGCGCCCCGATTCCGCCGGAGCCGGAGTAGCCCGGCCCGTGGATCGTTCCGTGCACAGTGGACGGTTCGGCGCCGATGTTCTCCATGATGTCGATCTCGCCGCACTGCGGCCAGCCGACGCCGCCGATGTCGTCGCCGAGCATCCAGAACGCGGGCCACATGCCCTGGCCGCGGGACAGCTTGATGCGGGCCTCGAAGTGGCCGTAGGTCTGGGTGAACCTGCCCGACGTGTTGAGGCGGGCCGAGGTGTACTCACAGGTGCCGTACCAGCACTGGTAGTTGCCGGGGTTCTCCCGGCGGGCGGTGATGACGAGGTTGCCGTTCCCGTCGAGGGCGGCGTTGCTCGTCGAGGTCGTGTAGTACTGCCGCTCGTGGTTGTTGACGTTGTCGCCGGTCTCGAGCACCCACTTCGAACCGTCCGGCCCGGCGCCCGCCGGACCGTCGAAGTCGTCGGCGAACACGACCGCCTCGGCGCCGGCCGGCCCCTCGTCGGCCGGCGGGGCAGCGGTGGCCTGGCCGCTCGCGATGGCACCGGGCAACACGGTCGCGGCGAGCGCGGAGACGAGCATGCAGATGCGTGCGGACATCATCGTCGGCTCCTCGGTTGGTTCGGAACGTGAACATTTGTTGCGCGCGCGAACAAAGCATGGATCGGTCTAGACCATTCGCGCAACCGACGATCGGGGGGTTGCGCGGATCGGTTTCCGGTACGGCTCACGCTGGTGTCGTCGGCCACGGCCACACGTGCCGTCACCCTCGCGCGCGCATACTGATCTCATGCCCGACTACGGCCACCCCTTGGAGTTCGGCGTCTTCCTGCCCCCGCAGGCCGACGCCGCGGGCGACACGCTCACCCTCGCCCGGCTCGCCGACCGGCTAGGGCTCGACCTGGTCAGCGCGCAGGACCATCCGTACCAGGCCGCCTTCCTCGACACCTGGACGCTGCTGTCGGTCATCGCAGCCGGCACCACGTCGGTGCGCGTGTTCCCGAACGTCGCGAACCTGCCGCTGCGCCCACCCGCGGTCCTCGCTCGCAGCGTGGCCAGCCTCGACATCCTCTCCGGCGGGCGCGCCGAGCTCGGCCTCGGCGCCGGCGCGTTCTGGGACGCCGTCGAGGGGATGGGCGGACCGCGCCGCACGCCGGGCGAGTCCGTCGCCGCGCTCGAGGAGGCCGTCGCCGTCATCCGTGCACTGTGGACACCCGGGCGCGGCGTGCGGCTGGCCGGCGAGCACTACCGGCTCGCCGGCGCGCACCCCGGTCCGTTCCCCGTGCACGACATCGGGATCTGGCTCGGCGCGTACGGCAAGCGCATGCTCGCGCTCACCGGCCGCGCCGCCGACGGCTGGCTGCCCAGCGCGCCCTACGCGCCGCCGGAGCGGCTGGCCGGCATGAACGAGGTCATCGACGAGGCCGCCGAGGCGGCCGGACGGTCCACATCGGACATTCGGCGGCTCTACAACATCACCGGGTCGTTCACCGGCTCCGGGGCGGAGTTCCTGCGCGGTCCGGTCAAAGTGTGGGCGGAACAGCTCGCCGAGCTGACACTGACCGACGGCATCAGCTCGTTCCTGCTGATGGTGGATCGCGACGGCGACGGCGACCTGCGACGCTTCGCGGAAGAGGTGGCACCCGCCGTCCGCGAGCTCGTCGCGCAGGAGCGGAACCTCGGCGACCCGCCGCGACGCGCCGGAACGTCCTCTGTGGACACACTGGACACGGTTGACACCCTGGCTGCCGGGCGGCTCGGCGTGACGCCGACGCCGGACGACGGGACCCGGCTGTCGAGCACGACCGTGTGGGACGAGTCGCAGCGCCCGACCGGGCCCGCGCTCGACCCGGACGCGACCTACATCGAGCGCGGCAGGATGACCGGCCGGCACCTCATCGAGATCCACGACCACCTGCGCGGCGAGCTCGACCGGGTGCGCTCGCTGGTCCGCCAGGTCGCCGACGGCGCGCTCGACGTCGGCGCCGCGCGGTCGGAGATCAACGAGATGACCATGCGGCAGAACAACTGGACGCTCGGCGCCTTCTGCGAGAGCTACTGCCGGTTCGTCACGATGCACCACTCGCTCGAGGACGCGTCGTTCTTCCCGCAGGTGCGCCGGGCCGACCCGCGGCTCGGCCCCGTCCTCGACCGGCTCGCGGCCGAGCACCGCGTGATCCACGACGTGCTGAACCGGGTCGACGCCGCGCTCGTGGCCACGGTCGCCGGCACGGACGGCATCGCTGAGCTGAGCGAGGCGGTGGACCTGCTCACCGACACGCTCCTGTCCCATCTGTCCTATGAGGAGCGTGAACTCGTCGAACCGCTGGCGCGGCTCGGCATCGGCTGAGCCGCGAAGGACCCGACGTGCGGCGCACGGACGCCACAAGTTACGTCAGATGACCACTGGCGTCGGTGCCGGTTGGCCGGTCAGGCGGTGCGCCGGTCGGCGGTGCGGCCGGTGCGCCAGTCGCTGGGGCGGCCCGTGCGGGAGGTCGTTGCGGACATGGCATCTCCTTCGGTGCACCCGGTCCGACCTGATGATCTGCTCACTCGTTTGGAGTCGCGACACTCGGTGTCCGGGCCATTACAGTGGGGACCTCCGTTGGAAGGACACGGTGGTGCACGGCATGGATCCTGCCGACCCCGTGCAGGGGTGGAAGCGAATCTCACCTGCCCGCTGGAGCCTGTGGTCCCACTCGCGTTCTGTGGTGGTGTACATCCTTGCCGTCGACGTTGCCGCGCTGGCAACCGTAGCCGGCACCATAACTCTGGCCCCGATCGTTCGCGAGGACTGGGTCTGCCTCGGTCTGTTGGTGATCGCGGCGGTCGCGCACGGCGAGGCGTCCAGGGGAATCGAGCGCATCCGCGAGGTGATCTCGGAGGGCTCGCCCTACACGCACCTGCAGTCCGTGTGGATCTTCGCGGCCGTCCTGCTGCTGCCGCCACCACTGATCGCCGTGCTGCTCGTGATCAGCTACACGCACTCGTGGATGCGGGTGTACCGCCGCCGGGCGGTCGTACACCGAAAGGTGTTCTCGGTCGCTACGGTCGTGCTCGCGTGCGCGGCCGCGTACGCGGTGCTCGCCGCCATCTACCCCCACCACCACGGCGAGCCGTTCGCCACCGCGCTGGACGGTCCGCTCGGGCTCGTCGCGGTGGTGGCCGCCGGCGCGCTGTACCGGCTCGTCAACTACGGGCTCGTGGTGCTCGTCATCCTGCTCACGAACCCGGATCGCCCGGCCCGCAAGGCATTGGGGCATGCGAGCGACCAGCTGATGATCGCCGGAGCGGTGGGGCTCGCCACCGGCTTCGCGGTCGTGATGACCACCCGGCCGTGGTGGACGCCGCTGCTGATCATCACCGTTCTGGCCCTGCACACGGGGTTGCTGTTGCCGCAGTTCCGCGACGCCAGCCGCAAGGACGCGAAGACGGGCCTGTTCGACCCCACGTTCTGGGCCGAGCTCGCGGCCGACGAGCTGGACCGGGCCCGGCGGCTGGACGGGCGGCTCGGCGTGCTGCTGCTCGACCTCGACCTGTTCAAGCGGATCAACGACCGGCACGGTCACCTCGCCGGCGACGCCGTGCTGCGTGCGGTGGCCGAGGCCATCCGGCACTCGGTGCGCGGCCACGACATGGTCGGCCGTTACGGCGGCGAGGAGTTCGCGGTGGTACTGCCCGGTCTCGGACCGGAGGACGTCCTGGTCACCGCGGAACGGATCCGGGCGGCGATCGCCTCGGTGACGGTGACGGCGATCGACCTGGACGGGATGGAGCGCACGATCGGCGGGCTGACCGCGTCGGTCGGCGCGGCGATCTTTCCCGACCACGGCGCGGACCGGACGTCGTTGCTGCTGGCCGCCGACGCGGCGCTGTACGAGGCGAAGGCCGCGGGACGCGACTGCACACGGATCGCGGGCCGGCCGAGCTCGATCCTGTCCCGCACCCAGATACCCGCGCACCTCCCCACCGCCCGTCAGCCGCAGGACTAGCCAGGAAGGACGCCTTCCAGACGTTGAACGTCAACAAGGCGTCCTTGCTGGCGTTCCCGCGGCGAGCAGCGCGGCTCGCCGGCCGCCGGCGGCCCGCCATGACCACGCCACACCGGTCGCGGCGAGCATGCCGAGCAGGCCGGCCATGCCGACCACCGCGTAGGGCGCCACGCCTTCGGCGGCGAGCCCGGCGAGCGTGACCCCGATCCCCTGGGAGACCTTCAGCGCGGTGACCGCCAGCCCGAACGCCTGCCCGCGCCGCGCGTCCGGCACCGCGATCATGAACGTGGTGGACGCGATCACCTGGTACGCACTGCCCACACCGGACGCGGCGAACAGGACGACCACGAGCACCAGCCCCGGGTCGGCCAGGCATGCCACCAGCGGCACGCACGTGCCCACCGCGAGCGGCGAGAGCAGCCGCAGCCGCAACGGTTCGCGCAGCCGTGCGAGCGCCAGCATGCCGACCGACGCGCCGGTCGCGTAGCCGGCGAACATGAACCCGACCGCGACCGCGCCGCTGTCCAGCGAGTGCGCGTACGGCACGGCGATCGCCTCGCCGACGATGTAGAACCCCGACAGGCAGGCGAAACCGACGAGCGCGCGCAGCCGGCGGTCGGTCCACACCAGGTTCGTGCCGGCGACGAAGTCCCGCCACCAGCCGCGCTGCAGAACCTCCGCGTCACCGGCCGAGGCCGGGCGCTGCCTCACCAGCCACCACACCAGCAGCGCGGAGGCGGCGAACGTGCCGGCGTCCGCGAGCAGCACCCCGCCGGTGCCGATGGCCACGATGAGCCCGCCGCCGCCGGCGAACCCGATCACCTGCGCGAACTGCATCACCGACTGCAGCGCCGCCTGCCCGGCGGGGTAGTCCGCGTCGCCGAGCACAGCGGGCACCAGTGCCCCGCGCGCGGCGTTGGCCGGCGCGCTGATCAGCTGCACCACGACCAGCAGCAGGCACAGCAGCCAGATCGGCATGCTGGGCACGGCCATCAGCGCCACCAGCCCGGCCCGGGTCAGGTCGGTGCCGACCATCAGCCGGCGCCGTGGGTAGCGGTCGGCGAGACCGGACAGCAGCGGGCCGCCGACGAGGTCGGGGAGGAAGGTCAGGCCGTAGGTCAGGGCGGTCCAGGCCGGCGACCCCGTTCGGTCGAAGACGAGCACGGACAGCGCGACCCGGGCGAACTGGTCGCCGATGACCGAGATCAGCTGCGCGGTGAACAGGGCGCGGAACTCGGTGTTCGCGAAGATCCCGCGGTAGCCGCGCTGTGCGGTCGTGACCACAGGACCTCCCCGCATGCCTCTGTCACACAACGCCATTGGATCACTACGAAGGATCACTACGAACCGTACTACGGGATGTCGCCCGCTTCGAGAGTCGCGAGGCGGGAAGGCCACCACACCTCGTGAGACCATGGTGGCGTGCGGTACCTGTTGCTGATCGGCGGCGAAGAGGGCGACGACTCGGGGCCGTCGTCGAGGTCGTCGAAGGAGATCTGTGAGGCCGACGACGCGGTGGCCTGGGCCGACGAGATGACCCGGCGCGGCGTGTTCGTCAGCGGCGAGGTCCTGCGACCGCCGGGCGAGGCGAGGACCGTACGGGTGCGCGACGGCGAGGTGCTGCTCGCCGACGGCCCGTTCGCGGAGACCAAGGAGCAGATCGGCGGGCTGTCCGTGATCGAGTGCGCCGACCTGGAGGAGGCGGTCGCCGTGGCCGCGGCGCACCCGGTGGCCCGGTTCGGGATGGTCGAGGTGCGCCCACTCTGGTAAGCGGGCGAACCTCGGGGGAGGGAAGACGACGGGTAGCGGAGGAGTGGAGCGAACGGTCGACGCGGTGAGCTCGGTCGAGGCCGCGGTCGCCGCGGCGTTCCGCGCGGAGTGGGGCCAGGTCGTGGCCACCCTGATCCGGGTGACCGGCGACTGGGACCTCGCGGAGGATTAGGGTCCGGTGCGGGTATCGTAACTCGCATGGCAAGTGTTACCGCTGGCGTCTACGCGCGCCAGTCCCACGGTAAGCAGGTCTCCCTCGAGGACCAGATCCGGGAGGCGCACGCCACCTGCGTCCGGGAAAGCTGGACGCAGGTGGCGTACAGCGACAAGGTGTCCGCGTCCAGATTCGGCACCAAGGAGCGCGGCGACTGGTCGCAGCTGTGCGTCGACATCACCGCGGGGAAGCTGAACATCCTGGTGCTGTGGGCGTCCGACCGCGGCGACCGCACGGCGGCCACCTGGCTGTGGTTCTTGGAGCAGTGCCGCAAGCACAAGGTCCGGATCTACGTCATCCGGGACAGGCATCTGTACGACCTCGATGTGCCGCGCGACTGGAAGTCGCTCGCCGACTCGGGGGTGGACGCCCAGCACGAGTCCGAACTGAAGTCCGTGGACGTTCGCCGGGGCACTGCCGGCGCCGCGATGGCCGGGAAGCCCCACGGGCACGTCGCCTACGGCTACTCGCGGATCTACGACTCGGCCGACAGGAAGAAGTTCCGGGACGTGCCGAACGAGCACGCCGCGACCGCGCGCAGCATCATCGAGCAGGTAGCCGCTGAGGTGCCGCTGAAGCGGATCGTTGATCGGCTCAACGACGCCGGCGTGCCGGCACCCGAGGGCGGCAAGTGGACCAGCAAGACGGTGAAGAAGCTCGCGACCCGACCGAAGTACATCGGGCTGCGCCAGCACAACGGCCAGCTGTACCCGGGTCAGTGGGAGTCGCTCGTCACCGAGACCTTGTTTCGGCGTGCTGGTGCGGTCCTCAGCGCCCCGGGCCGTCAGTCCTCGCCCCCCGGCGCCACCAAGCACCTGTTGAGCTACCTGGTGTCCTGTGGGAAGTGCGAGGCCGGGATGAACGTGCAGCCGCCCAGGGAGGGTCGGGTGGCGCGCTACAGGTGCGTGGGGAAGGGCTGCACGTCGGTGGAGCAGGCGCACCTCGACACCTACGTCACCGAGGTCGTCTTGGAGCGGCTGTCGCGGGAGGACGCCAGGGTGGTGTTCGCGCCCGACACCGCTATCACTTCCCGGCTCCGGGAAGTGATAGCGAACGCCCGCGACGAGCTGGAAGAGCTGTCGGCCCGGGTAGGCCGCAAGGAGTTGACGTTGGAGTTCGCGGCCATGACCGAGCCCGCCATCCGCGAGCGACTCAACGACGCCCTGGCCGGGTTGAAGCGGCACGCGGAGAATGCGGCACTGCTGGACCTGCTGGACTCCGACGACCTATGGGGGACGTGGCGGGGCATGCCGGTCCCGGCTCGCCGGTCGGTGGTCAAGGCGCTGTTCGCGACGATCTCGCTTGCAGAGTCCCCCGTGCGGCTGACCCGGTGGACGAGCGACGAGGACAAGGCCGCGGTGGTGGCCGAGCGGACCACGGTGGAGTGGGTGACCAAAAGTGCCCGATAGCACCCATCCGCAGGTCAGAGCGTCGAATAGCCTTTCCTATTCTGTCACATTCTGACCTACCGGCTAAGCACTAATAAGCACAGATATGCACGGTGGTCTAGACCATGGTGCGAAATGGTGCGCTGACCTGCGGATGTCTGCAAAGTAAGTCATCTGACTTCATCTGACTTCATGATCTCCGCATGGTTCCGCATGCATTTCGTGTGCCGCCGTGTAGCGAACCGTAGCGGCGCGCCGAGAAATGGCCAGACCTCCACCACTTTACGCCGCGCTTGTGGTTGACTTTGGCTCATAGATGAAGGGGCCGGCCCCCGGAGATGCTCTCCGACGTGTCCTACCACGTCGGATCTCCACGGGGCCGGCCTTGCCGAACCCTCACAGAACGGCAGGTGTCACTATGGCATCCCCTGCTGCGCAGCGCACGGCTATCGCCCGTGCATGTCGCTACGGAGATCACGACGAGGCCAACCGACTACGGCGCGTCTACAAGGCCGGGCGGCTGGCGGAGCACATCAAGCAGGTCGTCTCGACCGCGCCCCCGCTCACCACCGAACAGGTGGAGCAACTGCGGTCCCTGCTGCGCCTCCCCACTACCGAGGAGGCGGCCTAATGCATGACGAAACCCGCCCCTACGAGGCGGGCTCCGGGTCGAGCGGACCAGAGGTAAGCATACCGGGTCTCCCTGCCTGTTCCTGCCCGAAAGCCCGCGCGTGGGACTTCCTGTGCCAGTCCGAGCATGTCTTGAGCCTGCTCGGCGAGCTGGACGAGTGGTTGCGGCGCAAGACCGTCAGTGAGACGTCCCGACAGCTGTCCGCGGCCGGCAACTGGCGACCCGGCCTGACCTACGCCGAGTTGCGGGAGCGTCGCCGGCTCACCTCGGTGCATCCGTGCGGCCGGTGCGGTGTCCAGGTCGAGCTTTCTCACCCGCTGG
>NZ_JBOHGB010000022.1:0-66721 GCF_050699935.1 Actinophytocola sp. | reverse complement strand
GCGTCACCGCCACACCGCCGCCCGCCGCCGGCACGGCACGGCCGGCGGGACCGCGCAGCCCGACCGAACAGGCCGTCGCGGGCGTGTGGCGCGAGGTGCTGGGCCTCGCGACCGTCGGTGTGCACGACAACTTCTTCGACGTCGGGGGCACCTCGTTCGCGCTGGCGGCCGTGCGCAGCGGGCTGAAGGCCGTCCTCGGCCGCGACCTGCGGCTGGTCGACCTCTTCCTGTACCCGACCGTGCGCGCGCTGGGGGAGTTCCTCGACGGCTCCACTGTGGACGGTGACCTGGACCGGGTCGCCGCGCGAGTGGCCCAGCGCCGCGAACGCAGCAGGCGCCGGACGAACCGCGTGGCTGCCAACCGCACCCAAGGGGAACGGGACGCAACCCAGCCACAAGTACGTGCCGAACAGGACGGCATCAAACACACGGTGACCACAAGGGTTAATTCCGGGGAGGCGGACTAGTCATGGAACCGCTGGCGATCGTTGGGATGGCCTGCCGGGTGCCCGGCGCCGACGACACCGTCGAGTTCTGGCGCAACCTCGCGGACGGCGTCGACTCGGTGCGGTTCTCCTCCCGCGAGGAGCAGCTGGCGCTCGGCGTGCCGGCCGACGAGCTGGACAACCCGAACTTCGTCGCCGCCGCCCAGGTCGTGTCCGGTGTCGCGGACTTCGACGCGGGATTCTTCGGGATGACGCCGCGCGAAGCCGCCCTCGCCGACCCGCAGCACCGGATGTTCCTGGAGCTGGCGCACACCGCTCTGGAGGACGCCGGCTACGACCACACGCGCTACGAAGGTGCGGTCGGCGTCTACGCGGGCTCCGGCCTGGACGAGTACCGATGGCGGCACGTCCTGCGCAACTCGAGGATCATGGCCACGTCCGGCACCACCGCCGTCCACCTGGTGAACCTGCCCGACTACGTGGCCACCCTCGCCTCCTACAAGCTGAACCTGCGCGGCCCCGCCCTCACTGTGCGCACCGCCTGCTCCTCGTCGCTCGTCGCGCTGCACCTCGCCTGCGAGGCACTGCGCAGCGGTGAGTGCGACCTCGCGCTGGCCGGTGGGGTGTGCGTCGAGCTGCCGCCGGGGCGCGGCTACACCTACGTCGAGGGCGGCACCGAGTCGCCGGACGGGCACTGCCGCCCGTTCGACGCGCGGGCCCGCGGCACGGTGTGGGGGAGCGGCGGGGGTGTCGTGGCGGTCAAGCGGCTGGACGACGCGCTGGCCGACCGGGATCACATCCGGGCGCTGGTGCTCGGCAACGCGATCAACAACGACGGGTCGGCCAAGGTCGGGTTCTCCGCGCCGAGCGCCGACGGCCAGTCCGTGGCGGTCGCGCAGGCGTTGGGTCTCGCCGGAGTCGATCCCCGCACGGTGAGCTACGTCGAAGCACACGGCACCGGCACGGAGCTCGGCGATCCGATCGAGGTGGCCGCGCTGACCAAGGTGTTCGGCAACGACCGGGCGAACGGGGGCGGCCGGTGCGCGCTCGGCTCGGTGAAGGCGAACATCGGCCACCTGAGCCAGGCGTCCGGCGTCGCCGGGGTCATCAAGACCGTGCTGGCGCTGGAGCACCGGCAGCTCCCGCCCACGCCGCACTTCACCGAACCCAACCCCGAGATCGACTTCGTGAGCGGTCCGTTCCACATCTGCACCACCCTCGCGGACTGGCGGCCCGACGACGGCGTGCCGAGGCGGGCCGGCGTGAGCTCGTTCGGGATGGGCGGGACCAACGCACACGTCGTGCTGCAGGAGGCGCCGGTCCGGCCGGGCACCCCGCCGCGTCCGCTCGAACTGCTGCAGATCTCCGCGAAGTCGGCCGACGCGCTGACCTCCGCCGTGGACCGCCTCGCCCGCCACCTCGACACGCACCCCGGCCTGAACCTCACCGACGTCGCCGGCACGCTGCGCCTCGGCCGGACCGAGCACCGGCACCGCGCCGTGCTGGTCGCGCGCGACACGGCCGACGCGGCCGAGGGCTTGCGCGACCGGACCCGGTCGCACACGGGCGTGGTCGCCGACGGTGTCCGCGTGGCGTTTCTGTTCTCCGGGCAGGGCGGCCAGCACGCCGGGATGGGTGCCGGCCGGTACGACCGGGAGCCCGTGTTCCGCGCGGCCGTCGACGAGTGTGCCGCCGCCCTCGACGGCCGGCTCGACCTGACCGCGCTCCTCTTCGGGGCCGACGAGGAGCTGTTGCGCCGCACCGAGTTCGCCCAACCCGCCCTGTTCGCCGTCGGCTACGCGCTCGCCGAGCTGTGGCGCTCGTGGGGCGTCGAGCCGGACGCGATGATCGGCCACTCGGTCGGCGAGTACGTCGCCGCCACGCTGGCCGGGGTCTTCGACCTGCCCGACGCGGTTCGCCTCGTCGCCCTGCGCGGCCGGCTCATGCAGCGGCAGCCGGCCGGGTCGATGCTGGCCGTGCGGTGCGACCAGGAGGCGCTGGCCGGGCTGCTGCCGCACGCGGTGTCCGTCGCCGCACTCAACGGGCCGGGGTCGACGGTCCTCAGTGGACCAACTACGGACGTCGAACAGGTCGCGGCCGACCTGCGGGCCGCGGGCGTGGAGAGCACGCCGCTGCGCACCTCGCACGCCTTCCACTCGGCGATGATGGACCCGGTCGCCGGACCGTTCGCCGACGCGGTCGCCGCGGTCGAGCCGCGTCCGCCGCGGCGGGCCTACCTGTCCAACCTCACCGGCGGCTGGGCGGACGGTGCGCGGGTCACCGATCCGGCGTACTGGGCGCGGCACCTGCGCGAGCCGGTGCGGTTCGCCGACTGCGTGACCACCCTGTGCAAGGACGGACCGACCGCGATGATCGAGTGCGGGCCCGGCCGCCAGCTCGCAAGCCTGGCCGCGCCGCTGGTGCCGGCCGGGGGACCACGGCCACTGCCCAGCCTGCCCGGCCGGGACGAGGAACGCGACGCGGCGGAGGTGTTGCTGGGCACCGCGGGTCGCTTGTGGACACTGGGGGTCGCGCCGGACCCCGCCGCGCTGGGTCCGGCCGGCAACCGGGTTCCGTTGCCGACCTATCCCTTCCAGCGGCAACGGCACTGGATCGACCCGGACGTACCCGACGAGAAGCCCGTGTCACCGGCGCACGCGGGCGCGCGGGAGGTGCACGAGTGGTTCCACGTTCCGTCCTGGCGGCAGGCGCCGCCCCGGCTCGAGCCCGCCGACCCCACCCGCTGCCTGGTGTTCACCGCCGAGGGCCGGGCCGACCGCATCGTGGCCGGGCTCCGGGACGCCGGGGCCGAGGTCGTGACGGTCCGCGTCGGGGACGCCTACGGCCGCACCCCGGACGGCTTCGTGCTCCGGCCTGGCAGCCGCGAGGACTACGACGCCCTCGTCTCGGACCTCGGACCCGGCCTACCGCCCCGGATCGTGCATGCCTGGTCGCTGGCCGGTGAGCCCGCCGGACCGTCGTCGGCGGCCGCCTGGCAGGCGCAGGAGCTCGGCTTCTTCAGCCTGCTCCGGCTCACCCAGGCACTGGCGGCGGCAGAGTCGATCACGCCCGGCACGCCGGTGCACGTGGACGCGGTCACCGTCGGAACCATGGGGATATCGGGCCACGACGTGGTGCGACCGGAGCACGCGACAGTCGCCGGCATCGCCAAGGTGGTCCCGCTCGAAGTGCCCGGCGTGACCGTCCGCCACCTCGACACCGACCCGGCGGCCGCGCCGGAGGAGACCGCGCACGTCGTCGCCGAGCTCGTGCGGCCCGCCGGCGGCGCGCTGCTGGCCCTGCGCGGCGGGCGCGGCTGGGTGCAGGAGCATCAGCCCGCGCCGATCGGCGCACCCGCCGACCCGACCGTCGCCCTGCGCGAAGCGGGCGTGTACGTGATCACCGGCGGGCTCGGGGGCGTCGGCATCGCCCTGGCCGAGGATCTCGCCACCCGGATCCGCGCCCGGCTCGTCCTGTTCGACCGCAGCGGCCTGCCAGCCCGGGAGGAATGGGCGGACTACCTGCGAGTGCACGGCACCGCGGACCGGACGGGCCGGGCGATCGCCGCGATCGGCCGGGCCGAGGCGGCGGGCGCGCGGATGCTGGTCCTCGCCGCGGACGTCACCCGGGTCGACGACCTGCGTGCGGTGCGCGCCGCGATCATGGCCGAGTACGGCCGTGTCGACGGGATCATCCACGCGGCAGGCGTGCCCGGCGGCGGCATGGTCGCCGTGAAGGACCGGGCCGAGGCCGAGCGTGTCCTGCGTCCGAAGCTGGCCGGCGCGCTGGCGCTGCACGGCGCGTTCGGCGATCTGACGCTGGACTTCGTGGCGCTGTGCTCGTCGGTGTCCGCGCTCGTCGGCGGGTTCGGGCAGGTCGACTACTGCGCGGCGAACAACTTCCTGGACGCCTACGCACGCGGCGAGCACGGCTGGGACGCGCGGGTGCTGGCGATCCAGTGGAGCTGGTGGTCGGAGGCGGGGATGGCCGCCGAGGTGACCGCACCGAGCGCGTTCCGCGCGCTGGAGTGGGGCGAGCGGACCAGCCCGGTCGACCATCCGATCCTGACCGGCCGGCACGCCGGGACCGACGGCCCGGACTGGTGCAGCGGGATGGTCTCGCCACGCACCCACTGGTTCCTCGACGAGCACCGGACCGAGGGCGTGGCGATCGTGCCCGGCACGGCACATCTGGAGTCGCTGCGCCAGGCGCTCGCCGCGACCAGCACCGCGCCACCGGGGCACGTCGTCGAACTGCGGGACGTGGTGTTCGCCGAACCGCTGCCCGTCCCCGACGACGGGTCGGCCGAGATTCGCGTGCGGTTCACCGGGGACGGGCTCGCCGAGGTCACCAGCGTTGCCGGTGGCGTGGCCAGGACGCACGCCCGCGGCGGTGCCGGCTGGGCGGTGCCCGGTCCGCCGCGGGCCGTGGACCTCACGGAGATCCGGGCCCGCTGTGTGCGCCACGACGCCGACGAGCTGCCCAGCCTGTTCCGGTACGGCCCGCACTGGGCGGGGCTGCGGGAGGTGTGGTTCGGGACGGACGAGGATCTCGGCTTGATCGAGGCCCCCGACGTGGTGGTCGCCGAGCTGGACCGTTACGGGCTGCATCCCTCGCTGCTCGATGTCGCCACCCTGCACGCCCAGCGGCGCAGCCACGGTCTCTACCTGCCGTTCGGCTACGGCCGGGTCCTGATCCGCGGCGCCCTGCCGCCCAGGCTGTGGAGCCACCTCCAGCACCGCGACCAGGGGGACGGCGAGATCCTCGTCGTCGACCTCACGCTCTACGACGAGCACGGCACCGAGGTCGTCGCGATCAAGGACTACATGCTGCGGCGGGTCGACCCCGACTCGGTCGGCGCGGCCATCGAGGCCGGCGTGCGCGCCCCCGCCGCCTCGGATGCCGCCTCGGATGCCACTGCGGACGCCGCCTCGCCGGACGCGCGCACGATGGCGGGCGAGTCGGGCGCGGGCGGCATCGGCTCGGCCGCCGGCGCCGACGCGTTCCACCGGGTGCTCGCCGTCGACGTCGGGCCCCAGGTGGTCGTCTGCGCGGAGCCGCTGGACCTGGTGTTCGATCGGATCCACGCGCTGACCACGGACACCGTCGAGGAGAACCTCGCGACCGGCCCGGCCGCCCGGGCGGCCGAGCCCGTCGAGGACGACGGCCGCACCCCCGTGGAGGCATTGATCGCCCGGACGTGGGACGACGTGCTCGGCACCGAACGCATCGGGTTGGACCAGGACTTCTTCGAGCTCGGCGGCAACTCGCTGGTGGCGGTCCAGCTGATCGCGCAGGTTCGCAAGGAGCTCGGGGTGAGGCTGCCGATGCGGGCGCTGTTCGAGTCACCGACGGTGGCGGGGTTGGCCGCCGTGGTGGAGCGGCTGCGCGTCTCGGACGCACCCCCGCCGGCCACCGCGTCCACCACCATTCCCCGCCTCGAGCGGCGGCCCGTGCCGGAGGCCGGCCCGTGACCGAGTCCTACGAGTTCCAGGCGTCGTTCGCACAGGAACGGTTGTGGTACCTCACCCAACTCGAGCCGGACGCGGCGCTGTACAACATCGTGCTCTGCGCGCCGCTGCGCGGACCGGTCGACCCGGACCGGTTCCGGCGCGCGCTCGGCCGGCTTGTCGCGCGGCACGAGACACTGCGGACCGCACTGCGGTTCCGGGACGGCACGCTGTACCAGCTCGTCAGCGCGGAGCTCCCGGTCGAGCTCGCCACGACGGATCTGTCGCATGTGGACCCGGTCGCGCGCGAGCGGGCGCTGGGGGAGCTGGTCGACGCCGACGCCGCGGCCCCGATCACGCCGGACACCGCGCCCCTGTGGCGGGCGCGCCTCGTTCGCATGGGCGGCGACGACTGGCGGTTCGTCTTCACCATCCACCACACCGTGTACGACGCCGCCTCCACCACGATCCTGCTGTCCGAACTGCGGGAGCTGGACGCGGCGCTGGTGGAGGAGCGCCCGGCCCGGGTGCCCGAGCTGCCCATCCAGTACGCGGACTTCGCGATGTGGCAACGAAGCCGGCTCGCCGACGGCTCCCTCGACGGCCAGGTCGAGTACTGGCGCGCGCAGCTCGCCGGCGCGCCCACCGAGCTCGGCCTACCCCTCGACCGCCCGCGCCCGGCCCGTCCCGGCCACGACGGCGGCGAGTACACCGAGACGTGGCCGGTGGAGCTGACCGAGCGGCTCGGCGCGCTCGCGCGGCGGGACGGCACCACGCTGTACATGACGCTGCTGGCCGGGCTGAAAGCGTTGCTGGTACGCAACTGCGGGCAGGACGACATCGTGGTCGGCAGCCCGGTCGCCGGCCGTGAGGTGCCCGAGCTGGCGTCGCTCATCGGGCTGTTCATCAACTTGGTCGTGCTGCGAACCGACCTGAGCGGCGACCCGACCTTCCACGAGCTGCTCGCCCGGGTCCGGTCGACGGTGCTGGACGGGCTCGATCACCAGGACGTTCCGTTCGAGAAGCTCGTCGAGCTGATCCGTCCGGACCGGGACCCGAGCTCGTCGGCGCTGCACCAGGTGAGCTTCAACCTGGTGCCGTTCGGGCGGGACGGCGGCGGTGGCGATGGCGATGGCGACGGCGATCGTCCCGCACGGCTGCGGGGCGTCCGCGGGCACCGCGCCGCCCTGCTGGACCTGGAGTTCGACCTGGTCGACGAGCCGGACGGGCTGCGAGTGGTCGTCGCCTACCGCCGTGACCTGTTCGACGAACCCACCGTGCGCCGCCTGGTCGCCGGGTACCGGACACTGCTCACCGCCGCCGCGGCCGACCCGGACCTGCCGCTGTCGCGCCTGCCCCTACTCGACCGCGAGGAGCGGGCCCGAATCCTGGCCGCCTCGGCCACCCCGGCGATGCCGGACGGCGCCGGCACCGTCCACGAGCTGGTCGCCGAGCAGGTGGCGCGCATGCCCGACGCGGTCGCGGTCACGACGGTCGACGGGCGGAGCCTGACGTACCGGGAGCTGGACCGGGCCGCGAACCGGCTCGCCCAGGTGCTGCGTGAGCGCGGCGTGGGTGCGGAGAGCCGCGTCGGGGTCTGCCTGCCCCGCGACCCGGACCTCGTGGTCGCGTTGCTGGCCGTGCTCAAGGCCGGGGGCTGCTACCTGCCCCTCGATCCGGTGTACCCGCCGGAGCGGCTCGGCTACATGCTCGCCGACGGCGAGACGCGCCTGCTGGTGACCACGGCCGAGCTCCTGGCGGACCTGCCGCGACCGCATCCGCCGACGCTGCTGATGGAGACGGTGCCGGCCAGCGATGACGCCGCGCCGACCGAGCCGGTCGATCCCGAACAACTCGCGTACGTGATCTACACGTCGGGCTCCACCGGGCGGCCGAAGGGCGTCATGGTCCCGCATCGCGGGGTGGTCCTCCTGTTGCGGCACATGATCTCCGAGCTGGGGCTGGCGGTGGGAGAGACCTTCCTGTTCTCCTCCTCACCCTCGTTCGACGTGTCCGTGCTCGAGCTGTTCGGCCCGCTCGCGTCCGGCGGGTCCGTCCTCGTCGTGCCCGATGTCGCGACACTGGCCGGCCCTCGCCTCGCCGACGCCGTCCGCCGCGGTCGGGTGAGCACCCTCCAGGCCACCCCGTCGGTCCTGGAGACCCTGCTGCCCGAGCTGGACGCGCCGATCCCGCGGGTTCTCTCCGGCGGCGAACGGCTGACCACTTCGCTGGCGCGCCGGCTGTTCGCGGCGAGCGGGGAGCTGTGGAACGTGTACGGCCCGACGGAGACGACCATCTGGTCCACGACCTACCGGGTGCCCGGCGACGTGGCACGGATGTCGATCGGGCGTCCGATCGCCGGTACGGCGGCGTACGTGCTGGGACCCGACCACGAGCCAGTGCCGACCGGGGTCCCCGGCGAGCTGTTCGTCGGCGGTGCCGGCGTCACCCGGGGCTACTGGGGGCGACCCGGGCTGACCGCGGACCGCTTCGTGCCCGACCCGTTCGACACCGTCCCAGGTGGACTGATGTACCGGACCGGGGATCTGGTGCGCAGGCTGGCCGACGGCACGCTGGAATACCTCGGGCGCGGCGACCGGCAGGTCAAGCTCCGGGGAGTACGCACGGAGCTCGGCGAGGTGGAGGAGGCGCTCCGGGCGCACCCGATCGTGCGGCGGGCGGTCGTGATGGTGCGCGATGACGCACCCGGCGGGCAGGGGCTGGTGGCCTACCTGCGGTGCGACGGCGACACCCCTGAACCGGACGGCCTTCGGGAGCACCTGCGCCGCACCCTGCCCGACGCGATGATCCCGGTCGCCTTCGTGCGGGTCGACGACTTCCCCACGCTGCCGAACGGCAAGCTCAACCGGTCGGCGCTGCCGTCTCCGGACGCGATCGGTGCGACGGGCCTCACCCGCCGGCACGTCGCCCCTCGCACGTCGGTCGAGGCGACGCTCCGCGACTTCTGGGCGGAGCTGCTCGACCGCGACCGCGTCGGGGTCGAGGACGACTTCCACGCGCTCGGCGGACATTCGCTGCTGGCCGTCCGGCTGCTGTCGAGAATCCGCGAGACCTACGGCGTCGAGCTGCCGCTGCGCCGTACGTTCGAGCTGAGCACGGTCGCCGACTACGCGCGGGCCGTGACCGAGGCGCGGGGCGAGGGGCCGGGCCCGGTGGACATCCCGCGTCGCGTGCCGCCCGGCGTGCCCGCCCCGGTGTCCGACGCCCAGCTGCGGCTCTGGTTCATCGACCGGCTCGATCCCGGCAACCCGGCCTACAACCTCACGTGGGCCTACCGGCTCACCGGCGAGCTGGACACGGAGGCGCTCACCACCGCGTTCCGTGGCTTGGTCGAACGGCACGAGGCGCTGCGCACCACGTTCCCCGAACAGGACGGCGAACCCCGGCTGGTGGTCGGAAAGCAGGCGCGGACGGCGCTGACCGTCGCGGACCTGACCGGGCACGGACCGGAGGCGGTGCACCAGGCCGTGCGCGACCTCGCCCGGCACCGGTTCGACCTGGCGGACGGGCCGCTGGTGCTGGCCCGCCTGCTCCGGGTGGCCGACCGCGAGCACGTCCTCGTGCTGTCCCTGCACCACTGCGTCACCGACCGGTGGTCGATCTCGATCCTGCTGGGCGACCTGTGGGGGCTCTACAGTGGACGGGCGCTTCCGGAGCTCACCGTCACCGCGGCGGACTACGCGCTGTGGCAACGGGACGAGGTGGCGCGCCGGCGCGACGAGTTGGTCGGTTTCTGGCGCCGGGAGCTCACCGGCCTGCCCGACGTGCTCGACCTGCCGGCCGACCGGCCCCGCCCGGCCGTGCCCAGCCATCGTGGCGAGCGGCTGCGGTTCAGGTTCGACGGCGAGCTCACCGCCGCGCTGCACCGGCTGGCGAGCGCCGAGCGGGCAACCCTGTACATGGTGCTGGCCACCGCCGTGCACGCGTTGCTCGCGCGCTACACCGGCCGGTCCGACATCGCGGTCGGCACGCCGGTGTCGGGGCGTACGCACTCGGCGATCGAGCACGTGGCCGGCCTGTTCATCAACACCGTGGTGCTACGCGGCGACCTGTCCGGGGATCCGAGCTTCGCCGAGCTGCTGCGCCGGACCCGGACCAGGGCGCTCGACGCGTTCGCCCACCAGGACCTCCCGTTCGACGTGCTGGTCGACGAGCTGGGCACGCCGCGCGTCCTGTCCCGGAACCCGCTGTTCCAGGTGCTGCTCGCGGTGCAGAACACCCCGCCGTTCCCGCGGCCCGCGGCTGGGCTCGCGATGACCGAGCTGCCGGTCGACGCGGGCGTCGCCCAGGTCGACCTGGACCTGCTCGTGGAGGAGCAGGACGGCGAGCTGCACGGGGTGCTGCAGTACGCCACCGACCTGTTCGACGCCGACCGGATGGCCCGGCTGGTCGAGC
The DNA here is from genome assembly GCF_050699935.1 of Actinophytocola sp. Taxonomy (NCBI): domain Bacteria; kingdom Bacillati; phylum Actinomycetota; class Actinomycetes; order Pseudonocardiales; family Pseudonocardiaceae; genus Actinophytocola; species Actinophytocola sp. The sequence goes on along the minus strand of NZ_JBOHGB010000022.1, from coordinate 56,409 downwards.
ACCTCCGTTGCCTGCTGACGTCCGCGTGCGCCGACCCGTCGTCCAGGAGATTGTCCGAGCTGCCCATGGTTGCGCCGGCGGAGCGGGCACTCGTGGACGGCTGGAACGCGACCGCCCGGTACTATCCGGACGGTCTGCTCCACGAGCTGGTAGCGGATGTGGACGGGCCCGCGGTGGGGTTCGACGGCTCCTGGCTGTCTTATGCGGACCTGCGCGCCCGGGCCAACCGGCTGGCTCACCGGCTGCGTGCCGAGGGCGTCGGCACCGACGACGTCGTCGGGGTCTGCCTGCGGCGCTGCCCGGACCTGCTGCCCACCCTGCTCGGCATCCTCACCGCCGGCGCGGCCTACCTCCCGCTCGAGCCGGCCGATCCGCCGGAGCGGTCGCGGTTCATGGTCGACGCGGCCGGCGCCCGCGTGGTCGTCACGACGGCCGCCGAGGCCGGCCGCTTCACGTCCGGGGTTCGGGTGCTGGACGTCGCGGCCCCGTCGATCGCGGCCATGCCCGCGACGGCGCCCGCGGTGCGCACCTCGCCGGACGCGCTGGCCTACGTGATCTTCACGTCCGGGTCGACCGGGGAGCCGAAGGGGGTCGGCGTCTCGCATCGGGCGATCGTCAACCGGTTGCGGTGGATGCAGGAGACCTTCCGGCTCGGCCGGGACGACCGCGTGCTGCAGAAGACGCCCTACGGGTTCGACGTGTCGGTGTGGGAGCTGTTCTGGCCGCTGCTCGCCGGCGCCGGCGTGGTGCTCGCCAGGCCGGGCGCCCAACGCGACGCCGACGAGCTCGCCGAGCTGATCGACCGCGAGCGGGTCACGACTGTCCACTTCGTACCGAGCATGCTGGAGGCGTTCCTCGACGTCGTGACCACGAAGCAGCGGCTGAGCGGACCGCGGCGGGTGATCTGCTCCGGCGAGGCGCTCTCGCCCGACGTCGCGAACCGCTGTCACCGGCTGCTGCCCGGCGCCGAGCTGCACAACCTGTACGGCCCCACCGAAGCGGCCGTGGACGTCACCTGGTACCGCTGCGTCCCGGACGAGACCAGTGTCCCCATTGGACGGCCGATCGCCAACACCTGGGTGGAGATCGTGGATCCGCACGGCCGGCCGGCGCCGATCGGGGTTCCCGGCGAGCTGTGGATCGGGGGAGTGCAGCTCGCCCGCGGCTACGTCGACCGGCCGGGGCTGACCGCGGAGCGGTTCGTGTCCACCGGTGACGGGCGGCGGGCCTACCGGACCGGCGACCTGGCCCGGTGGCGGGCGGACGGCGAGATCGAGTACCTGGGCAGGCTGGACGACCAGGTGAAGATCCGCGGCCACCGGATCGAGCCGGGCGAGGTCCGGGCGCGGCTCGCCGAGCAGCCGGAGATCCGGTCGGCGGTGGTCGTCGCCCGCGACGACGGCGCCGGTCAGCGCCTCGTGGCCTACCTGGTCCTCGCGCCGGACGCCGACGACGGCGTCGACTGGCGCGACCGCCTGCGCCCGCGTCTGCCCGTGCACCTGATCCCAGCCCATTTCGTCCGGCTGGCCGAGCTTCCGTTGACCCGCAACGGCAAGCTCGACCGTGCCGCGCTGCCCGAACCCGACGAGCGCCCGCCGGGGACCGACGCGGGCGCCGCGCGCAGGGCCCCAGCCGGCCCGGCGGAGGAGACCGTCGCGGCCGCGTGGCGCGACGTGCTGGGCCTGCGCGAGGTTCGCGCCGAGGACAACTTCTTCGCCTCGGGCGGGGACTCGATCCACAGCCTCAAGGTCATCGCCCGCCTGCGCGCGGCCGGCTACCGCGTCGAGCTGCAGCAGGTGTTCCTGCACCAGACGGTGGCGGAGCTGGCCTCGGCGCTCGTGCCCGAGGCCGAGTCGGGGGCGGACGAGCCGGCCTACGAGCCGTTCGGGTTGCTCAGCCCCGAGGACGCGGCCCGGCTCGCCGGCTCGACGGGCGGTCAGCGATGACCGTCGAGGATGCCTACCCGCTCGCCTCGCTCCAGGCGGGCATGCTCTACCACAGCGCCTACGAGCCGGAATCCGCCACGTACCACGACATCCAGACGATCACGTTGCGCGGGCCGTTCGACCACGGCGCGCTGACGGCCGCACTGGCGGAGCTCACCGCCCGGCACGCCGTACTGCGGACCTCCTTCGACCTCGCCGGGTTCAGCGAACCCGTCCAGCTGGTCCACCGGAGTGCCACCATCCCGTTCGCCACCACCGACCTCACCGGACTCCGCCTCCCCGACGCCCAGGCCGAGGTCGGCCGCTGGCGTTGCGACGAGCGGCACCGGCCGCTGGACTGGGGCGCCCCGCCGCTGCTGCGGACGCACGCGCACCTGTTGCCCGACGGGCTGTTCGCGCTGAGCCTCAGCTTTCACCACGCGATCCTCGACGGGTGGAGCGTCGCGAGCCTGGTCACCGAGCTGTTGCGCCGATACATGGCGCGACTGGACGGGTCGAGCCTCCCGGCCGCGCCGCCCGCGGCGAGCTTCCGCGACCTGGTCGCCGGGGAACGCGCGGTGGTGCGATCCACCGCGGCTGCCGGGTTCTGGCGCGACGTCGTCGACGACGCGCCGCCGGGCCGGCTGCCCCGGTGGCCCGGCTATCCCCGGGCCGGCCCGGGCGAGCTGCGGGTCACCCGCGGCCGGGTGGACGCCGGGGTGTACGACAGTCTCGAACGAGTCGCCGACGAGCTGCGGGTGCCGCTGCGCACCGTGCTGCTGGCCGCGCACCTGCGCGTGATCGGCCTGTTCACCGGGCAGCCGGAGGTGCTCACCGGGCTGGTGACGCACTCGCGGCCGGAGAGCGACGCGGGCGATGAGGTCCTCGGGCTGTTCCTCAACAGCGTTCCGGTGCGGATCACGCTCGAGGTACCGACCTGGGCCGACCTGGTGCGGTCGGTGTTCGCGGCCGAGGTCGCGCTGTTGCCGCACCGCCGCTTCCCGCTGTTCGAGATCCAGCGGCTGGCCGGCCGCACACCGTTGCTGGACACGCTGTTCGACTACCGCGACTTCCACGTGTACGGCACCGTCACCGGCGACGACCGGCTGACCCTCGTGGCCGACGAGTTCTTCGAGCGGACCAACCTGCCCCTCACCGCCGGGTTCAACAGGTCCCGCACCGAGGGCGGGCTGGAGGTCGCACTCAGCCACGACACCGCCGAGTTCCCCGAGCCGCAGCTGGTGCGCATCCTGGAGGCGTACCACCGCGTGCTCGCCGCGATCGCCGACCCGGCCGGCGACCCGCGGCCGACCGCGCCGTACCTGGCCGGCGACGCCGGGCTGATCCAGCGGTGGAACGCCACCGACCGGTCCTATCCGGACGGTCGGCTGCCCGACCTGGTCGCGAACGGCGACCGGCCGGCGGTGTGTTTCGCGGGTTCCTGGTCGTCCTATCGGGAGCTGCGGGAACGGGCGAACCGGGCGGCGCACCGGCTGCGCGCGGAGGGCGTCGGCGCCGACGATGTCGTCGGGGTCTCGCTGGAGCGTGGCCCCGATCTGCTGCCGACGCTGCTCGGCATCCTCACCGCCGGGGCCGCCTACCTTCCGTTGGAGCCGTCGGATCCGCCGGAGCGGACCCGGTTCATGGTGCGGACCGCGGGTGCCCGCCTCGTGCTCACCGAGTCCACTGTGAACACTGTGGACACCGTGCCGGAGAGACCAGCGGCGCCGGCGGTGCGGGCGTCACCGGACTCCCTGGCGTACGTGATCTTCACCTCCGGGTCCACCGGGGAGCCGAAAGGCGTTGGCATCTCGCACCGGGCCATCGTCAACCGGCTTCACTGGATGCAGGAGGTCTTTCCGCTCGGCCCGGACGACCGGGTGCTGCACAAGACGCCCTACGGGTTCGACGTATCGGTGTGGGAGCTGTTCTGGCCACTGCTGGCCGGGGCGGGCCTCGTCATCGCCCCGCCGGGTGCCCATCGCGATGCCGATCAGCTTGCCGAGCTGGTCCACCGCGAGCGAGTCACGACCGTCCACTTCGTACCCAGCATGCTCGAGGCGTTCCTGGACACCCCGAACCTCGCCGGCCGGCTGACAAGCCTGCGGCGGGTCATCTGCTCCGGCGAGGCACTGCCACCCGCCCTCGCCAGCCGGTTCCTCACCGAGCATCCCCGCATCGAGCTGCACAACCTCTACGGGCCGACGGAAGCCGCGATCGACGTCACCTGGCACCGGTGCGTGCCCGGCGAACCCGTCGTGCCCATCGGCCGGCCGATCGCCAACACCAGCGTCGAGATCACCGACCCGCTCGGCCACCCCACGCCCATCGGGGTCCCCGGCGAGCTGCGTATCGGCGGGGTCCAGGTCGCGCGCGGCTACGCGAACCGGCCGGCGCTCACCGCCGAGCGGTTCGTCGCCTCCGCGTCCGGAGAACGCCAGTACCGGACCGGTGATCTCGCACGCTGGCTCCCGGACGGCGAGATCGAGTACCTCGGCCGGCTCGACGATCAGGTCAAGATCCGTGGTCAGCGTGTCGAGCCCGGCGAGATTCACGCGCGGCTCGTCGAGCAGCCCGAGGTGCGCGCCGCCGCCGTCGTCGTGCGCGACGCCCTGCTCACCGCGTACGTCGTCACGCATCCCGGTGTCGAGTGGGACCGCGTCGACTGGCGCGACCGGCTGCGCACCCACCTACCCGACCACATGGTGCCCAGCCACTACGTCCCCCTCGACGCACTGCCCACCACACGCAACGGGAAGCTCGACCGCGCGGCACTGCCCGCCCCGGACGACACCGGGCGGCGCCGCGCCTACCGCGCGCCACGCGACCCGGTGGAGGCGACGCTGGCCGGCCTGTGGGAGGAGACCCTCGGCGTCGACGCGGTCGGCATCCACGACGACTTCTTCGAGTTGGGCGGCCATTCGCTGCTCGCGCTGCGGCTCACCATGCGGATCAGGGCCGAGCTGGGCCACGACCTCCCGGTCGGCACGGTGCTCACCGCACCGACCGTGGCGCTGCTCGCCGACGCGCTGCGCAGACCGGACGACCTCGCCCCGCGCGGACGCATGGTGTCGCTGCGCGCCACCGGCGAGCGCGCGCCGGTCTTCCTCGTGCACGCGCTGGGCGGCCACGTGTTCCGGTATCTGCCGCTGGCCCGCAAGCTGGGTGACGACCAGCCGGTGTACGCCATCGCGGCGCGCGGTCTCGCCGACGGCGAGGAGCCGCACGACACGCTGGCGGAGATGGTCGACGACTACGTGGCACACATCCGCGAGGTGCGGCCGAACGGACCGTACGTGCTGGGCGGGTTCTGCATCGGCGGGAACATCGCGCTCGAGCTGGCTCGCCGCCTGCGCGCGGCGGGGGAGGAGGTCCCGCTGGTGGTCCTCTTCTTCTCCGGCGCGGGCGAGCCCGTGGTGACCTCGTCGCTCGAGGACGACACGGCGCTGATGCTGCACGCGCTGGCGGGCGGACCGCTCGACGTCGACACCGACCGGCTGCGCGAGCTCGACCCGGACGAGCGCCTGCACGCCGTCATCGAGGCATCCGCGGCAGCTGGCACGCTGCCCCCCGACGCCGCGGACATCGACCAGGCAAGGCGTTTCCTGCGGGTGTTCCGGGCCAACGCGCACGCGGTCGGCTTCCACCGCGCGCGGCCCTACGACGGTGACGTCGGGCTGTTCTCGCCCACCGACGACCCGGCCGCCCCGCTGTCCGACCTCGGCTGGTCCGAGGTCGTCAGCGGAGCGCTGCGGATGGCACCGATCCACGGTGACGGTTACACGATCCTGTACGAGCCGCAGGTCGCCGATGCCGCGACCACGATGAGGGAATGGATGGACCATGGCTTCCGGAGTGACTGAGCGGCGGCGGGGTGGCTTATGGGGGCACCCGGACTTCTTGAAGCTGTGGGCCGGGCAGAGCGCATCGCTGGTCGGTGCCGAGGTGACCGTGGTGGCGATGCCGTTCATCGCCATCCAGCTCCTGGGCGCCTCCGCCGCGCAGATCGGGATCATGGTGGCGCTCGCCAGGCTGCCGTCGATCCTCTACCTGTTCGCCGGGGCGTGGACCGACCGGACCCGTCGCCGGCCCATCCTGATCTGGACCGACCTCGGCCGCGCGGCGATGCTCGTGACCATCCCGGTGCTGTTCCTGTTCGACGCGCTCGCGCTGGGATGGCTGTTCGTCGTCGTGTTCGTCGTCGGGGTGCTGCGGGTGCTGTTCGAGACCGCCTACCGGTCATACCTGCCGTCACTGATCGGCCGCGAGAACCTCGCGGAGGGCAACAGCAAACTGCAGCTGAGCGAGTCGGTCGGCCGGTCCGCCGGCCCTGGCCTCGCCGGCGTGCTGGTCAACGCGGGCTCGGCGGCGCTGGTCATCATCGTCGACGTCGTGAGCTACCTCTTCTCGGCGCTGGCCTGTCTGTTCATCCGCAAGCGGGAGGAGGCGCCGCCCGCCGAGGAGGAGCGGAGCAACGTCCTCGCGTCCATCTGGGAGGGCATGCGGTGGGTATTCACCCAGCCGCTGCTGCGGCCGGTCGTGCTGAGCACCGCCTTCTACACGTTCTTCGTCACCGGCGTGATGGAGACGCTGTACTTCCTCTTCCTCATCCGCGAGCTGCACCTGTCGGCGGGCTGGGTGGGCGCGATCCTCGCGGTCGGCGGCATCGGCGCGATCATCGGCGCGTGGGTGTCGGCGCGAATCATGCGGCACTGGGGTCCTGGCCCCGTGATGCTGTGGAGCACGATCATCGGCAACGGTGCGCTGCTGCTGGTGCCGCTGGCCAACGGTCCGATCTGGATGGTGATCGCGATGCTGGCGGCGTCGCAGCTCATCGTGGACCTGTTCGTCCAGGTGTACATGGTCAACCAGCTGACCCTGCAGCAGTCGCTCACGCCGGATCGCCTGCAGGGCCGGGTGATCGCGACCATGTGGTCGGTCGCGCTCGGGCTCGCGCCCGTCGGCGCGGTGGTGTCCGGGTTCCTCGCGGAGACCTTCGGCATTCGGGAGGTCATCCTCGTGTCCAGCCTGATCGGCGTGATCGCACCCGTGCTCCTGCTGACGTTCTCCCCGATCCGCCGCCTGCGCACGATGCCAGAACCGGCGACGCCGAGCTGAACAGGCGCGGGGAGACGCTCACTCGGATGGCGGCGGCGCGGCGTCCGCGCCGGCGGGCTCCCAGAGCTGGACGGGGTTCCCCTCGGGATCGGTGAGGTCGGCGAACCGGCCGTTCGGGTAGGTCTCGGCGTGCACGTCGACCTCGATACCCGACTCACGGAGCTGGGCGACCATCGCGTCGAGGTCACGGACCCGGAAGTTGATCGCCCATTGCTGATCGGAGCGCTGGAAGTGCTCGGAGTCGCTGGGGAACGGCGAGAACACCGTGGGTCCGGCCTCCTGGTCCCACGATCGCTGCTCGTAGCTCCGCGGCGGGCATCCGACGCCGAGGTGGCGCTCGTACCACTTGCTCAACGAGTCGGGATCACTCGCCCGGAAGAAGACGCCGCCGATGCCCGTGACTCGCTCCATGCCGCGCCCCCAGTCGATGGACCGTGGTTCCGGAGGCCACCCTAGCGACTTCAGGACATGAACACAGTCGGTCGGCCCGTCGAGTCGTCGCCACAGCGTTGCGGGCACGCGGCGCGCGGCGTGGTAATGGACGCCGCTGCCGCGACGTCGCGGGGCCGGGTAACGGAGCCGGGTAACGGAGCCGGGCGACCTCGCCTGCCGACTATGACGGGTTAGTCAGTCCAATGGACTTACCATTGACTCACACGGCGGCCTAGGTAAAACTGTATGACCAATACACGCATGCGGCCGCCGACGTCTGCAGCAGAGGGTCAACGGCCCCACGTGCCCGCTGACGTCGTCGAACCGCAACGGAACATCTGGTCATGACGAAGAGAGGCCTGGACGTGGATCGTAGGCGTGCACTCAGAATGCTGGGAGCGGCGGTGCTGTGCGGGTCGCTTGTCGCCGGATGTGGTGGTGGGGGAGAGGCCGCATCCACCGGAGCCGGCGCGACGCTCGACCCCGCTGATCCGACGAAGATCAGCGTGGGCATCTCGGTGGACGAGCCCACGCTCATGAACCTCTACGCCGCCATGGACGAAGGCATCTTCAAGGAGAACGGTCTGGATGTCACGCTCGTCGCCTCGCAGTCGGGCAACGGTGCGATCCTCCAGTCGGGCTCGATCCAGATGCTCGTCGGGCCACCGGCGACCATCACCAGTCAACTCGAGGGCGCCCAGATCACCGCGGTCGGCCGCTCGGCGGTCACGAGCCACTTCATGTTCGCCGGGCCGAACTCGGGTGTCCGGTCGACGGCGGACCTGCGGGGCAAGAAGATCGGCCTGTCCGCCCCGGGCGGCACCGCGGACCTCCAGGTCCACCGAGCCACCGAGCTCGCCGGCATCGACATCGACGACGTCACGTTCGCCTACATCGGAGCGCAGGCCGGGATCCTCGAGGCCGTGAAGACGGGTCAGGTCGACGTCGGATACGCGACCAAGGCGACCGTCCGGGCGGCCGAGGAGTGGGGCGGCGTGGAGATCGCCAGCCGGCAGAAGGGGCTGGACGCCAACGTCCTGAGCTACCCCATCGGGGTGAACGACGCATGGGCGGCCGAGAACCCGGAGGTCATCCGCGCCTTCCTGAAGGCGTTGACCGAGGCGACGCAGCTGGTCATCGACGACCGGGCCGTCGGGGAGCAGACGCTGGTCGAACACCTGAACTTCACTCAGGCCGAGGCCGCCCTCGAGTACGACGTGTACGCCTCCGGGCTCGACCCCGACCTGAAGATGCCCGAGGAGTACGTGAAGCGGCTCCTCGACTTCGCCAATGCGGGCGAGGAGAACCCCAAGGACTTCTACACCGACGAGTACCTCCCGAAAGCTTCATCCTGAAGGACAGCCGATGCTCAGCATGGTGGATCTCAACGTGCGTTATCCGCCCGCGGCGGGTGGCAGTGACCGCGTCACCCACGCCCTGTACGACGTGTCGCTGGACATCGACACGGGCAGCTTCGTCGCCATCGTCGGGCCGAGCGGTTGTGGGAAGACCACGCTTCTGAACGTCGTCGCCGGGCTCGTCAAGCCATCGTCGGGTACCGCCGTGCTGGACGGGGAGCGCATCACCGGTCCAGGGGCGAGCCGCGCGGTGGTCTTCCAGCACGCGTCGCTGTTCCCGTGGCGGACGGTGCTCGACAATGTCGTCTTCGGCGCCGAGGTGCAGCGGCTCGGCAACCGGCGGCAGCGCAAGGAGAAGGCCCGGGCGCTGATCGAGATGGTCGGCCTCAGCGGCACCGAGAACAAGCGGCCGTTCCAGCTGTCCGGCGGTATGCGCCAACGGATCAACCTGGCGCGGGCCCTGATGCTCGAACCGCAGGTTCTGTTGATGGACGAGCCGTTCGCCTCTCTGGACGCACATACCCGTCGCCTCATGCAGGAGGAGTTGCTGGGCATCTGGGAGCGAGTCAAGGCGACCACGCTCTTCATCACGCACGACATCTCCGAGGCGCTCTACCTCGCCGACACCGTGTACGTGATGAGCCCCTCGCCGGGACGGATCATCGGCCGGCTCGACATCTCGCTGGATCGCCCCCGTCCCGAGGACGCTCGCACGGATACCCGGATGGCGCAGTGGGAAAGGCGGATCGACCACGCGATCCGGTCGGGTGGACGAGCCGACGCGGACGAACATGCCATCGACGCGACTCATGTCTGATTCTCGCCTCGCCTGCCACCGTCCACACCACATTCGAGAAAGGCGGACCCGATGAGCGCCGACATCCGTGCGTCGACCACCACGACATCGAGTCCGGCCCCACCTCAGGACCGACCGGGGGCCGTGGGGGAGTACGTCGAGTACCCCCCGGTCGAGACGACCGCGGCGGGCGCCGGTTCGCATGAGCGGGCGGGCGCCGTGGCGTTCGTCGCCCGCTTCGCCAGGCGCCACATCCAGGGGCTCGTCTTCGTCGTCGTCCTGCTGGTCCTGGTCGGGATGTGGCAACTCGCGGCGAGCCAGGGGTGGGTCAACCCGCTTATCCTCAGCTCGCCGTCGGCGGTGTTCGACGCGCTGATCAACTACCTCGGGTCGCCTCAGGCGGCGATCGACCTGAGGACAAGCGGCATCGAGCTGGCCGCCGGGTTCGGGATCGTCGTCGCGGCCGGCGTGACCATCGGGCTCCTCGCGGGCACGAGCCGAGTCGTGGACATCGTCGTGAGCCCGCTGGTGAACATGCTCAACTCCGTACCACGGATCGCGCTGATCCCGATCTTCATCATCATCTTCGGCATCGGCGTCGAGTCGAAGATCGCCACCATCGTGGCGGTGGCCCTGATTCCCGTCATCATCAGCGCGCAGGCCGGTGTGCGGTCCGTGCCGGCCGAGCTGCTGACCGTGGCGGTCGTGTTCGACGCGAACGCGCTGCAGCGTTTCACGAAGGTACTGCTGCCGGGTGCCATACCGGCGATCATCGGTGGTCTGCGAATCGGCTTGGGTCAGGCACTGGTCGGCGTGATCGTCGGCGAGTTCTTCGCCGCGTCGGCGGGGATAGGCTTCTTCATGATCAAATCCGCCAACCAGCTCCAGACCGCCAACGTGCTCGCCGGAACCGTCATCGTGACGGTCATCGGTTGGTCCCTCGCCACCGCGATGACCGTCGCCGAACGGTACTTCCACCGTCGGCACGGCGGCATCTGACGGGACGGCACGCCGTTTATCCGGAGGCAGTCGGTCGCCTCTCAGCGCGTGCCGAGGGTCTCCATGACCTCGTTAAGGACGACCACGTCGGCATACTTCATCGCCATGTCGAAGAGGTTGATCCAGTGCGCGGCCTCGGTGCGGTCGTAGCAGCAGTCCTCGACGACGGTCACCCGGAAGCGGTTGGTCGCCGCGTCGACGACTGTCGCACGTACACAACCACTCGTCGCCTCACCGCAGATGATGAGCGAGTCGGCCCGTAGGTGGTTGAGGTGGTAGAGCAACGGCGTGCCGGCGAACCCGCTCGGCGCCGCCTTCTCGATGACGACGTCGCCGAAGCGGGGAGCGATCTCCGCGACGATCTCGTTGCCCTTCGCCCGGTGCATGTCGGTGGACGTGAGCTCGGCGATCATCGGCCGGCCCGGGGGAGCCCACGAGCCGGGGAACGGCAGGTCCCGAAGGTAGACGACCGGCACACCGGCGGCGCGGGCGCCGGCCAGCAGCTCCGCCGTGCGGTCGATCGCCGCCCACCCCTCGAGGCCGCAGGACAACGGCCAGCTCTTGATCGACTCCAGTAACGGTTCTCGCTTGTCGCCGACGGACGCGTAGTACGCGTCGACCACGACGACGACGGGCCGGTCGCCGAGTCCGTAAGGTTCCCGATCCGCGAAGCCTTGAGCCAGATGCTCCTTGTCCCGTGCGCTGAGGAATCGTTCCCACCCTCGAGTCATGATCCGCCCGCGCTCACTGGTCGCGCCCGACCGTCGACGCGTCGGTCGCCGATGTGTCGGACGACAACGCGTCGGACAACCACGTCACGACCCCGTCCACGATCGTCGCGTCAACGCCCATCGATCCGAGGCCTGTGCCGTCGGCCCCGAGCGGGTCACCGGCGAGCACGACGAGATCCGCGAGCTTGCCTTCCTCAACCGTGCCCAGCCTGTCCTCGACCCCACCGAGCCACGCCGCTGAGCGGGTGAGCGCGACCAGCGCCTCGCGGTGGGTGATCCGCTGGTCGGGGCCGATCTCAATCCCGTCACGAGTGCGCCGGTCGACCGCCACACCGGCGTCGCGCAGCGGATCGATGGGCCAGTAGATCGGTGCGTCGGCACCGAAGGTGAGCGGGAAGCCGTCGTCGAGAAGCCGGCGGAGCGGAAACGAATCCCTTGTTCGGTCCCTGCCCAGGGTGAGTGCGGCCTCACGGCCGAGATAGTGCAGGAAAGCCGGGTTCGGCACCGGGGTGACCCCGATGTCCTTCGCCAGTGCCGCGCGCGTTTCGTCCATGAGCCAGTTGCCCATGTGCTCGACCCGATGGCGAAGCACTGCCGGGTCGCCGCGTCCGCGTGCCCGGGCGAAACTGCCGAGCACCATGTCGGTCGCCATGTCGCCGATGGCGTGCACGCAGATGCGCATCCCGGCCTCGTGGTAAGCGGTCACCACCGCGTCGAGTTCCTCCTGCTCGATACGGATCAGCGGATGGTTCCCGCATGGTTCGCCGGGGACCGGCGACCAGGCCGACGCGCGACCGGTGAAGCCCCCGTCCACGCTCAGCTTGACTCCGCCCAGACTCAGCATGCCGCCGGCGCCGATCCCGTCGATGAGGCCGAGGTCCAGCAATGCCCACGTCGGCGTGTGCGCCTCGATGACGCGCACCATGAGGTCCACTCGGACCGGGAGACGCCTCTCGCGGGCGAGCGTGACGTAGGCCCGGATCTCCTCGGGCCGGCTGACCTGCTCGTGGATGTGCGTGACGCCGCGGGTGGCGGCCAGGCGAAGCTCCCGCTCGACGGCCTCGGTGAACCGCGAGAGGTCAGGCGCCTCCTGCAGGTCCCTGATCGGGCCCTGGGCGCGCTCGTAGAGAATGCCAGTCGGCTGCCCGTTCGCGTCGCGATCGATCATGCCGCCAGCCGGATCCGGGGTTGCCGAGCTCACTCCGATCAGCTCGAGGCCCCGGCGGTTGGCAACCGAGACGTGCGCGCCGAAACTAAGGAACACCGGGCGGTCGGGTACCGCATCGTCTAGCTCACGGCCGCTGGGGAGTCGCCCCTCGGCGAGGCGGAACTGCTGCATCGGGCTCCCGGCGGCGAAGACCACGCCACCGGCTGTCGTGCTGGCGGCCGCGCGGAGCCGCTCGAGGATGTCGTTGACCGAGGTGATCCGGGCGTAGAAGTCCCGGCAGTCAAGGAACTCCGCGGACATCGCCGCGGCGGCGAGGTGCGTGTGCGTGTCGACGAGACCCGGCATGACGACGCGATCACCGAGCGGGATCGTGCGTGCGGCAGGGCCGGCGGCGCGCTCCACGAGCTCGCGTTCCCCGATGGCCGCGATGTGTCCGTGCCGGATGGCGACGGAGGCGGGTCGGTAGCCGGGACCGTCGTTCATGGACAGGATGCGACCGTCAATCAACGCGATGCTCCCGGCGCTCATGACAAGTCCCTTCCTGGATGACCTACCGAGTGACACTAATGCTGATGGGCCAACTAAACAATGGACTTACCATTGACATATTTGCTGGTCGTGGGACAGACTGAGATGTCATTCGGACGTCGAGGTGGTGGAGCATGGGTACGCGTGCCGTGTCGCGTGTTGTGGTGGGTCATGAGCCGTTGACGCCGAACATCGGCTCGGTCGTGTCGGGAGTGGACTTCTCCTCGCGTGCGGCGGTCGAGTCCTGTGCCGACGAGCTTCGCGCGCTGCTGCTGGATCGGCAGGTGTTGTTCTTCCGCGACCTGGGTGACCTACGCGCCGACGTGCAGGAGGCGTTCGCGGGAGTCTTCGGCGTGGTTGCGCCGGTGGGTGACTTCACGCCGACGCACCTGGACTCCACGAACGTGGAGGTTTTGCACACCAAGGGTAAGGCGGTTGGCACGGACATCTGGCACGCCGACCGGACCTGGCATGCGACACCGCCCTCCGCGACGTGTCTGTATGCCAACAAGGTGCCGGCCGTGGGTGGCGACACGATGTGGGCGTCGATGACGGTCGCCGTGGAGGCGCTGGATTCGTCGCTACGTGAGCACCTGTCGAAGCTCGAGTGCGTGCACTCGTGGGAGAGCGAGAGCCACAAGGACACGTTGGGGGAACAGCGGTACGCGCAGATGCGGACGAAGTATCCGCCACGCGTGCGGCCGGTGATCGAGACACATCCGGTGTCGGGCAAGCCGATCTTGTACGTGAACTCGCTGTACTCGACACGGATCCTTGGGGTGCCGCAAGCCCAGGCCGACGCGTTGCTGCGGTATCTGACGAGTCTGGCGTCCGTTCCGGAGTACCAGGTGCGATGGCGTTGGAAGCCGGGGGCGATGGCGGTGTGGGACAACTGGGCGGTGCAGCACTACGCGGTCAGCGACTACTTCCCGCACGAGCGGATCATGCACCGCGTCACCGTCGTCTGAGCCATGGCGGATATCGCGGAGGACATCGCCGACCGGAAGTGGCAGCTCTTCTACGGCGGTGACTGGCAGCCGGCGCAAGGTGGCGACGTGCTGCCTGTCCACACGCCGATCGATGGCAGCCGCCTTGCCACGGTGCCGGTCGCCGACGTCACCGACGTCGCCCGTGCGGTCGCCGCGGCACGCGATGCCGCTGTCCCCTGGGGACGGACCGGACCGGGCCAGCGAATCAAGACGCTGCGCCGGGTCATCGACAAGGTCGCCGGGTCGGTGGAGGAGCTGGCCTGGCTCGACACGCTCAACGTCGGCATCCCGATCAGCGCGATGCGGCAGGAAGTCGCCAAGACACTGGAGATCCTGGACTACTACGCCGGGATCGGCCACGAGGTCAAGGGTGTCCACCATGCCAGCACACCGGACCTGGTGGCGTACACCCGCCGAGAGCCGTACGGCGTAGTCGGCCAGATCTACCCGTTCAACCACCCGCTGATGTTCACGCTGTTGGGCTTGGCGCCCGCGTTGCTCGCTGGCAACGGCGTGGTGGTGAAGCCGGCCGACCAGGCGCCGCTTTCGTCTCTGGCGCTGGCCGAGCTGCTGGCCGACGTGCTGCCGCCCGGGCTGTTCAACGTGGTTCCCGGCACCGGCCCTGGCACGGGTGGGGCCCTGTGCGCGCACCCCGACGTGCCACGGATCGCGTTCACCGGCAGCGTCGCCGGTGGCCGGTCGGTGTTGCGGGCCGCCGCGGAAGGCGTCAAACACGTCTCGCTCGAGCTCGGCGGCAAGAACCCGTTGCTCGTCCTCCCGGACGCGGACGTCGACATGGCGGTCGCGATCGCCGTCCGCGGGATGAATCTGCGCGGCGGAGCCGGACAGTCCTGCCAGTCCAACTCCCGGGTGCTGGTGCACGCGGCGGTGGCCGACCGGTTCGTCGATGCGCTCGTCGACGCGTTCGACGTGATCAAGGTTGGTGACCCGCGGCACGAGGCGACCGAGATGGGACCGCTGGCGTTCCCGGCCCACTACGAGAGGGTTCGCTCGTACATCGAGGTCGGCGGCGCGGAGGGCGCCACGCTCCGCTACGGAGGCGGGCGCCCGGCCGGCGTCGACGACCGGGGTTGCTACCTCGAGCCGACCGTGTTCACGGATGTGCGGCCCGGCATGCGGATCGCCGACGAGGAGATCTTCGGCCCGGTCGTCGTCGTGGTCGGCGTCGCCTCCGAGGAAGAGATGGTCGAGATCGCGAACAGCCTCCCGTTCGGTCTCAACGCACGGATCGTGGGCGGCTCGGCGACGGCCACCATGCCGCTGGTCGAACGGCTCGAAGCCGGCACCGTCTGGTTCAACGAGTCGAACCGACGACCTCCGGGCATGCCGATGGGCGGCCACAAGCAAAGCGGTCTCGGCAACCAGCTCGGCGTCGGTGAACTGCTCAGCTACACGCAGGAGAAGGCGGTCGTCCTACGAGTCTGACCGGCGAGGTGCGGCGCGGGAGGAGACGAGACATGTCAAAGATGGCCCTGGTCGCCGTGGTCGGCGGTGCGGGAGAGCCGTTGACCGTCCGGGAGATTGTCGTCCCAGAGCTGCACGACGGCGCCCTCCTCGTACGTGTGGAAGCGGCAACGGTGTGCGGCACGGACGTGGCGATGTGGCGCGGCGACGGGCACCACGGGCTTCCGCCATACATCCCCGGCCATGAGACGGCCGGCATCGTGGTCGACATCCGCGGCTCCCGTACCGACGTACTCGGCGAACCCGTCCGCCCCGGCGATCGGATCATCTGGTCGTACCCGTTCTGCGGCGAGTGCTTCTACTGCAGCGTCGCCGGGCAAGAGTCGTTGTGTACCAACACTGTGCGGTTCGGACGGGCGGCAGTGGACGAGGATCCCGGGCTGCTCGGCGGCTTTGCCACGCACCACTACGTACCACCGAGGTCGGGCATCGTGAAGGTGCCGGAGGGCGTATCCCCGGCGCTTGCCGCTTCGGCTTCATGTGCGTTGCGGACGGTCATGCACGGGTTCGAGCGGCTGGGCAGGGTGGCGGCTCATGAGGTGTGTCTGGTCCAGGGCAGCGGGCCGGTCGGGCTGTACGCCACCGCCGTGGCGAGAACCCAGGGATTCCGTTCGGTGTACGTGATCGGCGCCCCGGACGGCCGGCTCGACCTCGCTCGGACCTTCGGCGCCGACGACACGCTGAGTGTGGAGCGAACGACCGCGGCGGAACGCGTCGCCTGGGTCAACGACCGCAGTGGTGGCCGTGGCGCCGACGTGGTCATCCAGAGCGCGATCGGCTCGGCGATCCCGGAAGGACTGGCCATGGCGCGGCCGGGCGGCCGGTTCGTCTCGATCGGCGCCGGGGGCGCGTCCACACTGGAGGTTCCGGCGTTGACGTTGCACGGCAAGATGCTGACGATCGTCGGCGTACGCGCGGCGCAAGCCCGGCACTACTACGCGGCGCTGCAGTTCCTTGCCGGAGGATCGGCGCCGTTCGAGCTGCTCACCGCCGGCACCGACTACGCCCTGAACCAGGCCACCGAGGCGCTCGTGGCCATGGAGACCTTCGCCGAGGTCAAACCGGTCGTCGACCCTACGCTCCCGATCTGACTTCTTCTTGGTCTGACCGACGGTCCAATCAACCGAGGAGGGTTGTGAAGCACGCTGGTTCCGATCTGCTGAGTGGCGCCATCGATCTACACACGCACTGCTTTCCCGAGATCCATCGCGGATTTCCCATGGCCCAGGACGACGCCGAGATGGCCGGCCACGCCGCCCGCGCCGGAATGGCCGGATACGTGCTCAAGTCACACCTCTGGCCAACGATGGACCGCGCGTACCACCTGGCGCAACGCGTGCCCCAGGTGGATGTTCTCCCCAGCATCACGCTCAACGCGCTCGTCGGAGGCTGCCATCCGGGTGTTCTCGAAACGGCGGTCAAGCAAGGTGCACGCGCGGCGTGGTTGCCGACCTGGAGCTCGCACAACGATCTGTCGCGCAACGGGTTCTCCCGGCTGATCCGGGCCGAGCTGCCCGGCCTCGTACCGGACGTCGGCATCTCCTTGCTGACCAAGTCCGGCGCACTCACCGACGTGGCACGCGCCGTCGTACGCGTGGCGTGCGATGCGCGGATCGTGCTCAACACTGGCCACGTTTCCGCCGAGGAGACCCTGGCGGTGGCGGCGGAGAGTGAGCGGATCGGCTTCACCAAGCTCGTTGTCACGCATCCCGACAGCGCATCTGTCGGCGCCACGGATGAACAGGTGGTCGAGGCCGCCCGCCGCGGCGCCACCATCGAATGGACGTTCCACGGGATGTTGCCCGACGCGCAGCGAATCACGCCACAGCGGGTCGCCGAGTGGGTCGACACGCTCGGTGCGGATCGGTGCGTACTGACCACCGACACCTTCGGCCGGGCCGGCCTTCCGATGGCCGATCTCCTCGTCTACTACATGGGCCTGCTCGTCGAGGCCGGCGTCGGCGACGCGGAGGTCAAGCGGATGACCGCCGAGAACCCGGCCGCGCTGCTCGACCTGCGCGCCCCGTGAGCTGTCCGGGCTGCTTCGGCTCGACGAGCGAACGCACCTAGCGTGCTTACTGATTTGTAGGTAAGCTCACGACCCGTACGCTGACGTGACGAGTCGGAGCGTCTCTATGGATCAGTTGGACGGTAGGGTCGCGGTAGTTACTGGTGCCGGAGGCGGCATCGGCGCCGCTGTCGCGAAACGACTTGCCGCCGAAGGTGCCGCGGTTGTCGTCAACGATCTCGGCACTAGCGTGATCGGTTCGGGAGAGGGGCATGGCCCTGCCGACACGGTCGTCGACGACATCCGGGCGTCGGGCGGACGGGCGGTCGCCGACTACGCCGATGTCGGTGACTTCGAAGCTGCCGAGAGCCTCATCAAGCACGCCATCGGTGAGTTCGGGCGATTCGACGTCCTCATCAACGTCGCCGGGATCCTGCGCGACCGCATGGTGTTCAACATGTCGGCCGAGGAGTGGGACTCGGTCATCCGCGTGCATCTGCGCGGGACGTTCAACACCACGCGCCACGCCTCGGCGTACTGGCGGTCCAACCGGGGCGGGTCCTACCGGCTGATCAACTTTGCCTCGCGGGCGGGACTGTTCGGAGGCCCCGGGCAACCGAACTACGCCGCGGCGAAGGCGGGGATCATCGGCTTCACGTACTCGTGCGCGAACGCGCTCGCCCGGTACGGGGTTACGTCGAACATCATCTGCCCGACCGCGGCGACGCGAATGATCGGCGAGGCGGCCGGCACGCTGGTGGATCAACTGGGTCTGCGCGACCCCGACGAGATGGCACCGGACAACGTCACGCCGGCAGTGCTGTACCTGGCCTCCGAGCGGTCGGCATGGCTGAACGGACGTGTCGTCGGGGCGAGTGGACGCCGCATCACGCTCTACACCAATCCCGAGGTGGAGCGCGAAATCGTGAGCGTGCAACCGTGGACCCTCGAGTCGGCGTTCGACGAGATCGAGCGCGTCTTCCAGCCTGCTGTCGAACATCGCGGCATGTTCGACTCGTTGACAAATTGAGGTCGCAGGGCTGAGGGAGGCGTTCGTGGACGAAGTACAGGCGTACGAGGTCCGGCGCGACGGCCAGGTCGCGACCATCGAGTTGACTCCGTTGCGCGAGACCGTGGAGGTCGGTGCGGCGGTTGACATTCATTGGGCGCTTGGCGCGGTCCTCGAGGAACTTCGCTGGGACGACGACATCCGGATCATCGTCATCACTGGCAAGCGGAACGGCGAGTTCCTGATCGCGCCGGCGAGCGACCACTATGGATCCGAGGCGCAGAAGCGCAGGATGCGTGGCATCAAGGGCTCGTGGAGCCGGTCGCAGGGCGTGATCAGGACGCACCAGGCGCTCGCCCTGATCGAGAAGCCGGTTGTGGCCAGGCTCAACGGCGACGCACTCGGGTTCGGTCAAAGCATCATGTTCGGCTGTGACCTGATCGTGGCCCGCGAGGACGCGATGATCTCCGACGTCCACCTCGGCATGGGTCGGGTGCGGCGCAGCGAGGACGGCGCCACGGTCGGGCCCCCGTACGGCCTGGTACCCGGGGATGGCGCGCTGGCTTGGGTTCCGCTGTCGATGCCGCCGCAGAAGGCGAAGGAGTACTTGATGCTCTCGCGCGAGCTCAGCGCGAAGCAGATGGCCGAACTGGGCATCGTCAACTACGCCGTTCCCGCGGACCAACTCGACGCGAAGACAGCCGAGATCGTGGAAGAACTGCTCGCTCGGCCGGCCACGGTGTTGGCGATGACGAAACGGCTGCTGAATCGGCACATGATCGAGCAGAGCAATCTGTCGCTCGACCTGAGCTACGCCTACGAGAAGATCAACTTCTTCGAGCTGTCCAGGGCTGGCTGGAAGGACAAGTTCCAGCTGAAGGACGAAGACTGAGCTATGTTTGGCTTTGTGGCTCGGCGAATACTCGCCACAATCCCCATCCTCTTGTTCGTTTCGGTGGCGACGTTCCTGCTGATTCACCTGAGTCCCGGTGACCCGGCGGTGAAGGCGGCCGGTGGTATGCAGGCCACGCCGGAGGCGATCGCGATCGCGCGCGAGCGGTTGGGCCTGAACAAGCCTCTGGTCACGCAATACCTGGACTGGATGTCCGGGCTGGTGCGGGGCGATCTGGGCCGGTCGCTGTTCAAGCCGATGTCGGTGTCGTCGGCGATCGCCGAACGCTTCACCATCACCCTCTCGCTCACGGTCTGCGCGATCTTCATCGCGGTCGTGCTCGCGCTCGTCGCCGGTCTGCTCGCGGCGTCGCGGCCGGACGGCATCGTGGACCGGATCGTCACGCCGGTATCGTCGCTCGGCATCGCGGCGCCGAACTTCTTCATCGGCATGCTCCTGGTCCTCGCCTTCTCGCTGCATTTCGGGTGGTTCCCCGCGGTCGGGTACGTGCCATTCACCGAAGATCCGATCGAATGGCTTCGCCACCTCGCGTTGCCGTCATTCGCCCTCGGTGTCGCCGTGGCCGCGGAGCTCGCCCGTCACCTGAGGGCGTCGCTGCGCGACGTGCTGCAGACCGACTATGTCCGCACCGCCGTGGCGAAGGGGTTGCGGGCGCGTTCCGTGCTCACCAAGCACGCGTTGAAGAACGCCGGCATCCCGGTGATCACCGTGCTCGGGATCCACATCGGACACCTGTTGGGTGGGACGGTGGTGATCGAGAGCGTCTTCGGAATTCAGGGCCTCGGCTCACTCGCGGTCACGGCCGTCTTCGACCGGGACTACACCATGATCCAGGGGATCACGATCGTCACGGTGCTGTTCGTGGTCGTCGTCAACCTGCTCGTCGACCTGTCATACGCCGTGCTCAACCCCCGGGTCCGGCCACATTGAGGATCTTTCATGGCTGACACAGCAGTCCTGGCCGGCGGATCCGCCACGCGACCGTCGGGCACGCCGTCGAAGAAGCACACGATGTGGTCGCGGCTGCGGCGCAGGCGTGCGGCGATGGCGGCGTTGATCTTCCTGGTTCTGCTGGTGGTCGCGGTGCTCGCCGCTCCGCTCGTCGCGCCGTA
This sequence comes from Actinophytocola sp., assembly GCF_050699935.1. Lineage (NCBI taxonomy): Bacteria > Bacillati > Actinomycetota > Actinomycetes > Pseudonocardiales > Pseudonocardiaceae > Actinophytocola > Actinophytocola sp. The sequence goes on along the minus strand of NZ_JBOHGB010000022.1, from coordinate 35,838 downwards.
CGACCCCAATGCTCTCGACGTGCGCGATACCTTCGCCGGACCGAGCTCCGAACACTGGCTGGGCACCGACGATCTGGGTCGGGACATGGTGAGCCGGTTGCTCTACGGCGGGCGGTTGTCGTTGCTGGCGGGGCTCACCGCGGTTGCCGTCGCGACGCTGTTGGGTGCCCCGCTCGGCCTGATGAGCGGCTACGCCGGCGGGTGGTGGGACCGGGTCATCACGAGCTTCAACGACTCGCTGATGAGCTTCCCGCCGCTCATTCTCGCGATCGCGATCATCGGTGTGCTCGGGCCCAGCCTGATCAACGCCATGATCGCGATCGGGATCGTCTTCGCGCCACGGTTCATGCGCATTCTCCGGGGCGCGACGCTCGCCGTCCGCCAGGAGGGCTACATCGAAGCGGGCATCGCGTCGGGGACCCGCACGTCGCGGATCCTCACTCGCCACGTGCTGCCGAACGTCCTCTCACCATTCATCGTGCAGCTGACCATCGGCATGGGCGTGGCGATCCTGGCCGAGGCGGGCTTGAGTTTCATCGGGCTCGGTGTACAGCCTCCGCAGGCGAGCTGGGGCGCGATGCTCGACCGCGCGTTCGACCACATGTCGCGGGCGCCGCTCAACGTGATAAGTCCGGGCCTGATGATCATGCTGGTCGTGCTCTCGTTCAACACGCTCGGCGACGGTCTGCGCGACTCCCTCGGTCAGGAGCGCACGCGATGACCGCCCGGTCGACGGACCTCGGCAGGGTGGTCCTGCGGGTGCGGTTCCCGGTCGAGGCGGGGAAGGTGCGTGAGTTCGCCCGCGCTCTGGACGATCCCAACCCGGTCTACCGCGACGCGGACAGCGCCCACCGAGCCGGATTCGATCGGATCCCCGCCCCGCCGACGTTCACGGCGGTCGCCGCGCACTACGCCGAGGTCGAGGACGGCACGATGAGCCCGGCTCGGGCCGCGGCCGTGGCGCTGGGGCTGGACCTGCCGCGGACCGTCAACGGTGAGCAGACCTGGGAGTTCGACCGGATTCCCCAAGTCGGCGACGAGCTGACCGGTGAGAGCGTGATCACCGACATACGGCAGAAGGAGGGCCGCCGCGGCGGGGCGCTCACCTTCGTGACCGTGACCACCACCTATGTCGACCAGAGCGGCTCGCCGGTCGTTCGGGAGCAGGTGACGATCATCGAGACGTCTGGACCGTCCACATGAGCCAGTCAGACCGGCCCGGGCCGCGGCCGGGAGAGAGCGTCTCGGTCGGGGACGTCATTCCCGGGTTCGAGTTCGGGCCGGTCACGAGGAGCGGGATCGTCCGTTACGCGGGCGCGGGCGGCGACTTCAACCAGGTACATCACGACGAGCCGTTCGCACAGTCGAAGGGCTATCCGACCGTGTTCGCGATGGGTCTGTACCCGGCCGGAGTCCTGGCCCGGATCATCACAGACCGGTTCGGCCTCGGTCGGCTTCGCTCGTTCGGCGTCAGGTTCACCTCGCAGGTGTGGCCGGGTGAGACCCTCCGGTTCTCGGCGACGGTCGTGGGCGTCCGGGAGGCCGATGAGGTGCTGGTCGATCTGGAGACTCGTGCGGAGAGCGGTTCCGGGGAGACCAAGATCGTTGGTCGAGCGACGGTGGCCCTCGATGGATGAGTCGCTGATCTCGGGCGCCGCCGGGCGGGCCGAACGGCAGGAGCTGGCGCGTGAGGTTCGCCGGTTCCTGGAGCGGCACGCCAGTCTGGCGCACAACAGGAAGAGAATCACCGAAGACCTGCTTGCCGGGTCGAGCATTGGCACCGAAGACCTGCTTGCCGGGTCGAGCATCGGCGAGGTCGGCTACGACGAGGCGGTCTGGCGGCGCCTGGTGGACGACTTCGGCGCACCGGGCATTCAGGTACCCGAGCGGTTCGGCGGGCAGGGATTCGGCTTCGCGGAGCTCGCCGTGCTGCTCGCCGAGTCCGGGCGGGTGCTGCTCCCGTCGCCGTTGCTGTCGAGTGCGGTGCTCGCCACGGCCGTGCTCCTGGAACTGGGCGACGAGACCGGCCGCGACGAGTTGCTCGCGCGGTTGGCGACGGCGGAGCGAACCGCCACGCTTGCCTTGGTGGAGCCCGGATCCGGCTGGAACCCCAGCTCGGTGACCATGGTCGCCGAGCCGGACGGGGCCGGCGTTCTGCTCAGCGGCGAGAAGGTCGTCGTGCTCGACGGCCAGGCCGACGTCGTGCTCGCCGCCGCCCGTCGACCGGGTACCAGTGGGGAAGCCGGACTTCTCGTGGTGGCCGTGCCGCGGGGCCATGAGGGCCTCGAAGTCCGCGACACGGCGTCGCTGGACCCGACCCGTCCGCTGCACGCGCTACGGTTCAGGTCCGTGCGCGGACGGCCGCTCGGGCACCCGACCGGATCCGCCGCCGACGCGCTGCGGTCCGCGCTCACCCTCGCGACCGTCGCGTTGGCCGCCGAGATGGTCGGCGGTGCGCGCCGCAGTGTCGAGATCGCGGTCGACTACGCGAAGACCCGCGCGCAGTTCGGCCGGCTGATCGGCTCCTTCCAGGCGATCAAGCACCGATGCGCCGACCTGCTCGCCGAGGTGGAGCTGGCCGACGCCATCGTCGGGGAGGCGGCGTCGGCGGCCGCCGCGGCCGCCGACGGCGCGCGCGGGCTGGCGTCGATGGCGAAGCTGCAGGCATCCCGGGCGTACCTGTACGCCGCGCTGGAAGGCCTGCACGTGCACGGTGGTATCGGGTTCACCTGGGAGCACGATGCGCATCTCTACGTGCGCCGCGCGAAGGCGAGTGACGTGCTGTTCGGCAACCAGCAGTTCCACCGGCGGGTGGTCGCTGAACACCTGGGGTTGTCGCACCCCACAACGGTCGTGGCGCGAGGGCGGGGATGCTGACATGGTCGACGAGCTCGAGTCGTTCCGCGAGCAGGCCAGGGCCTGGTTGTCGGTCAACGCGCGGCCGCTGCGGTGGGAAGACGAGCCGGTCATCGGGCTGATCCGCGAGATCCACAGCGCCGACGAGGTCCGGCAGGTCCGGGAGTGGAACCGGGCGAAGTTCGACGGCGGCTGGGCGGGCATCACCTGGCCTCGACGCCATGGCGGCCAGGCTCGCTCGGCGGCCGCGCAACTGGCCTGGAAACAGGAGGTCAGCCGGTTCGACACGGCCGAGGAAGGATGCGTGGTCGGCCCCGCGCTGGCCGGCCCCATCATCCTCGACCACGGTTCACCGGAGCAGCGGGACCGGTATCTGCGCGCGATCCTGCGTGGTACGCACATCTGGTGCCAGCTGTTCAGCGAGCCCGAGGCCGGTAGCGACCTGGCATCGCTGTCCACCGCCGCCCGGCCGGACGGCGACGGGTGGCTGGTGAACGGCCACAAGATCTGGAGCTCGGTCGCGCAGTTCGCCGACCGCGGACTGTTGCTGGCGCGGACCGACGGTTCGGTTGCCAAGCACCGCGGAATCACCTGCTTCGCGCTCGACATGCGCACCCCGGGCATCACGGTGCGACCGATCGTTCAGATGAACGGGCAGCAGACGTTCAACGAGGTGTTCCTCGACGACGTGCGCATCCCGGACGGCGACCGGATCGGCGACGTCGGAAACGGTTGGCGCATCGCGATGAACACCCTGACCACCGAGCGGCTCGACCTCGGCCTGCGCGGTGGGGTGAACGTGCCGCGGTTGCTTCGCCTGGCCACCGGCACCACGGTTGACGGTGTTCCTGCCGCCGACGTGCCCGCCTACCGGGACCGACTGGTCGACGTGTGCGTCCGAGTCGAGTCGCTGCGCGCACTCGGCCGCGACGCGGTTCTGCGGGCCATGGCGGGGGAGGCGCCTGGCCCGCACGGTTCGATCGCCAAACTCGTCGGCGCGCAGCTGATGAACGACGCCGCGAACCTCGCGTTGGACATGCAGGGGCCGTTCGGGATGATCGCCGGCGATGACGCGCCGGAGAACGGGGTCTGGCAGCACGGGTTCCTGAGCTCGCCGGCCAGGCGCATCGGCGGTGGCACAGATGAGATCCAGCGCAACATCATCGCCGAGCGCCACCTCGGGCTGCCACGAGAACCCGCGTGAGGGTCGCGAGCGTGGTCAGCGTCCGGCCGCGGTGAGATCACGGGCGGCCACGATGCCGAACACGCTGGCCAGTGCCAGGCCGCCACAATAGCCGCGGTCGTAGACACCACCGACGTCCGCGCCACACGCGTACAAACCCGCGATCGGCTCACCGCCCTTGCCGAGCACCCGCGCCCGGTCGTCGATCCGCAAGCCCGAGTGCGCGAACGTGACCGCCGGTTCCACCTCCATCGCGTAGAACGGTGGTGCGGTCAGCGGTCGTACCTGACTCACCCGCATGGGGATCCCGGTCGTCGGGAGCGAGCCCTCACCCGTGTTGAACTCCGCGACCGATGCCGCGATCCGGTCCGGCTTGAACCCCCAGCCGGCAACCTTCGTCGCCAACTCGTCGAGCGTGTCGGCGGATGCGGTGTTCGCGCCCCGGCTGCGGGCCAGCTCGAACTTGTCGTACGGGGCGAACCGCTCGACGTTCGGAGTGATCACCGCGGTCCGGTATACCCGGTCGTCGAACACGAGCAGGCCGCGTGAGTCACGCTGCGGTACCAGTGCCTGCGCGTTGAAGTGGTCCCCGGCCTTCTCGACGGTGAACCGCACGCCGTCCAGGTTGAGCAGCGCGCAGAGGTGGCTGTAATGCTGGTACAGCGGGGTGAAATCGGCGTCGGTGAACCGGTCCAACGGCGCGCAGATGAGGTGACCGTAGAACCCCGGGCTGGTGCCGTGCACATCGGCGCCGGCCGCGATGGCCAACCGAAGGCCGTCGCCGACGCTGTGCTGGTTCGCGCGCACCGCGACCGTCGCCGCGTTCGGGTGGATGTAGCGCGCCCGGGCGTCCGGGTCACCCTGCAGACCGCCCGTGGCGAGCACCACCGCGTCGGCGCGCACGGTCACCTCGGTGCCGTCGGCGTCCCGCAGTACCGCTCCGGTCACCCGCGACCCATCCAGGACGAGCCGTCGCACGACGGTCGACCGCATCACGAACCCGCCGGCGGACTCGATGATGGAAACGGCGCGCCGAAAATACCCGATGATGTCGAACGGCCGGCCGGGCGCGAAGTCGTGTACGAGCACGGGCGGCTCGATGTCGACGTTCAGTTCGGCGAGCCACGCCCAGACTTCTGGAAAGCCGTCGACCAATGCCCGGCCGAGCGGCTCCTCAGCCTCGGGGCATCGCTCGCGCCACTCCCCGAACGTTGGTGCGGTCCACAGCACGCCACCGGAGACCATCGAGGTGCCGCCGACATCCTCGCTCTTCTCCACCAGGAGCACGGACTTGCCGTTCCGCGCGGCATAGCTGCCCGCGGTCAGGCCGCCCATGCCACCACCTACCACGATCGTGTCGACGGTGAGATCATCGTCAGAACTCATAAGACCTCCACCCCGAGCCACGATCCAGCGTCAGGTGCCGCCACGTGTTAATCTACTGACACGCTAGTAAGTACGCAAGACGAGTGGCCGCACGTGCTGGTACTGTCACGGGTCGCCGCGCGCCGCCCATCTCGAGCGAAGTACTCGCACGCTTACCTACGTGTTGGTAGACTCGCCGCACGTAGTCCTTCCGGCATTTGACGAGGTCCACATGCGGTCAGTCTCGGCGCCGATAATCGCCGCCGACGTTCTCAAGGAAGCCGCCGAGCTCTTTCGTACGCGGGGATACCACAAGACTCGAATGCAGGACATAGCCGCCAGATTCGGCGTGACACATGCCGCGCTTTACTACCACTTCAAGTCGAAGCAGGACATCCTCGCGCAGATCAACCTTTCCGCGATTCGGGACATCCTGGCGACTGCCCGCTCCATTGCCGGGCAGGAACTACCGCCGGAGGAGCGGCTCACCCAGCTCGTCCGTGCCCACTTTCTCTGGGTCGCCGAGAACGCCGCGCTCGCGTCGAGCCTGCTCGACTTCGATGACGAGCTTCCGTCGCGAACGATGCGCAAGATCCGCGACCTGCGCCGTGAGTACACCGTGATGCTGCGTGAGACGTACGCGGAAGGTGTCGCACAAGGTGCGCTGACAGACCTTGATCCCCGCCTCGCGATCAACTTCATCATCGGGGCCGGCAACTGGGTCTACCGGTGGTACCACCCGGGTGACGCGCCATCGCCCAAGGACATCGCCGACAATGGTGTGCGCCTCTGGGCCGAGGGGTTCCTTCGTCGTCCGGGCGGGAAGCCGAGGGGTGCGGCTCGGGCGAAGGACTGAGACGAGAGGTGGTCCCGCATGCTCGGCACCGACCAGGAGCGGCTGAGAGCGGACGTGCGGCGGCTGTTCGCAGGCGACGCTCCGCTGTCCGGGGCTCCGTTCGACCTCTACCGCGCCCTGCGGACGTACGCACCGGTGCTGCGGGACGAGGCGCAGGTGGTGGTCACCCGGTACGACGACATCGCGGCGATCATCAAGGACCCCGAGCGGTTCTCGTCCCGGACCATGGATGGCAGCCATGTGCGGACCGCGCTCGAGCGGGCGCCCGCGGCGGACCTGCCGCTGCTGGAGGATCTCGTCTACCTACGACGGCAGCAGATGGTGATGAACGACGCGCCGGAACACCGGCGGCTGCGTGCCACCGCGCACAAGGCGTTCACCCCGCGCCGGGTCGCGCAGATGCGAGGGAGTATCCAAGTCCTGACCGACCGCCTCGTCGATCGGGTCGCCGACGCGGAGGTCGTCGACTGGATGGCCGTGGCCCGCCAGCTGCCGTTGCTCGTGGTGATCGAGATGTTCGACTTTCCGGCAGCCGATCACGAGTTCATCCGGGAGTGGGGCGACACCTGGGCTCGGTTCTGGGGAACCGAGCGGTCCAACCTCGCCGCGACCCACCGGTTGACCACCTCGTTCAACGACTACGTACGCGAACAGATCGCCGAGCGTCGGCGTCGCCCGACGACCGACCTTCTCGCCGGATTGATCGAAGCCGAGGAGGAGGGTGGCCGCCTCACCGAGGACGAGCTGCTCGTCATGGTCGCGAACACGCTCTTCGCCGGGCACGAGACAACCATCAACCTGCTTGGAAACGGGATGCTGTGCCTGGTCAGGGAGCCCGGCCAACAGCGGCTCCTGCGCGACGACCCGGGCCTGATCTCATCGGCGGTCGAGGAGTTCCTGCGGTTCGAGAGCCCGGTCCACAATGTCCGGCGGCGCGTGGTCGACGACTGCGAGCTGCACGGTGAGTGGCTGCGCACCGGCGACACCCTCCAGCTGGTCGTCGCGTCCGCGAACCGGGACGGTGACCGGTTCGTCTACCCCGATCGCCTCGACGTGACGCGCACGGACAACCGGCACCTGACCTTCGGTGCGGGTGTCCACTTCTGCCTGGGTGCCGCGCTCGCCCGGCTCGAGGCCGAGGTGGTGTTCGGCACGATCCTGCGTCGCACCAAGCAGCTCGAGCTCGCCGGGGCGGCGCTCGACTGGCAGCCGAACAGTCTCTTCCGCGGCCTCCGGGCGTTGCCGCTCACCGTCCGCTGGTCGTGATCGCGACCGCCGGGCAGCCCCCGAACGATCCGGACCTCGGGACGGTCCTGATCACCGGCGGCGCCGGCTTCGTCGGCTCCCACCTCGTCAGGGCCCTGCGGCTGCGTGGCCGCCACGTCGTCGTCTACGACCTCGCCGATGAGCTGCCCCGGCACGTCCTCGAGGTTGCCACCGGGACCACGGGGGCGGTGACACACGTTCGGGCCGACGTCACCGACACCGAGCGGCTCGCCGAGGTGGTGGCCAGGCACGACGTGCGGTACGTGGTGAACGCCGCGGCGCTGCTCGGCGAACCCGCGGCGACCCGGCGCCCGCTCGACGCCCTGCGGGTGAACGCGGAGGTGGTGTGGCGGCTGTGCGAGCTCGCTCGGCGGGCGGGGACGATCCGGCGCGTCCTGACCATCAGCAGTAGGTCGGTCTACGGTGACCAACCGCACGCGGAGTCGCTCACCGAAGACAGTCGACCTCGACCCGACGGTGTTTACGGGGGATCCAAGGCGGCCGGCGACCTCGGTGCCGAGCTGTACCGCGAGCACCTGGGCGTGGACGTCGTCGTCGCGCGCATCACCGGACCCTACGGACCCGGCCAGCGGCACCAGACCGACCTGCTGAGGATGGCCCGCGCCGCGTGCGAAGGACGCCCGTACGACGGAGGCCCCCGCGGTGACCTGCCGCGGGAGTACACCTACGTCAAGGACATCACCGGCGCACTGCTGGTGCTGCTGGACACGCCGCGGACCCGGCACTGCGTCTACAACGTGAGCGCGGGCGTGCAGTCGACGTTGACGGAGGTGGCGGGGGCGCTTCGCACCGCGCTGCCCGACGCGGATCTCAGGCGCACGCCTGGGTCGCCGTCCGGCGCCGGACGTCGCGCCACGCAGTCGATCCAGCGCCTTCGGGAGGAGTTCGGCTTCTGTCCCCGCTGGTCGCTTGTGGACGGTGTAGGTGAGCTCGTCGACTGGATCCGGCACGGAGACTACGGACTCCCGGTCTGACGATGTCGCCGAGGTTGCCGGGCCGACTCACTCGGCCGGCGCCCACATCCACGTCACGACGGGACCGGAGCCGCCGTCGTACAGTGGGGCGATCACCAGCCGCACGGGCATGTCGTGGCGGAGTTCGGTCGTCCGCGTCAACAGCCCGAGAACTCGTACCCCGCCCGGGAGGTCGACCATCCCCACGGCATAGGGGCCCTCGCGATCGAAGCGAAACGGTGCGGGTGCCCTGACATGCTGCACCGTCCAGCTCCACAACACGCCGTCCGGCCCGCCGTGCCAGGCTTCGACGTTCGCGCGGTCCTTCACGCAGTCGGGGTTGGTACAGAACGGAGTCGCCGGGAAGTTCACGGTGCCGCAGACGCCACATTCGCTGCCGAGCAACCGCGGACCGTCCGGCTGTTCGACAACGAGCCCCGGCAGTACCGGTGTGCCCGGGCCGAGGTTCAACCCACTCAGCTCCCTCGCATTGCGATAGCTTACCGACACGTTAGTATAACCAGGATTCGGGTTCGCGCGAGTGCGGAGGTCCCCGTGAGAGACGTGGCGATCGTCGGCGTAGGTGCCCATCCATGGGGCGTCTTTCCAGATCGCGCGATGCCCGAGATGGCAGCCGAGGCGATCGTCGAGGCGCTGGGTGACGCCGGGCTCGACTGGCGGGACGTGCAGGCCGTCGTCGCCGGCGCGTATCTGTGGAACGCGCAGCACGAGGGCCTTTTCGCACTGCTGAGCGGCGCGCCGATCGTGGCACTGATGGGCCAGACCGGGATTCCGGTGGTCAACTGCACCAATGCCTCCGCGACCGGAACCACGCTGCTGCGCGAGGCGTGTCTGACGGTCGCTGCCGGTGCGCATGACGTGGTCGTCGCGGTGGCCGCGGACAAGTCCGCCGGCGGTCTGTTCACACCGCTGTCGAACGACACCCGGTTCGACGAGGACTACATCCGCTGGGTCACCACCGGTGCGGTCAACCCGGCGTACTGGGCGATGGAATGCCGGCGCCGGATGCACGAGCTCGGTACCACCGAAGAGGACCTGGCGCTGGCAAAGGTCGTGACGTCCGGTCCGGCCAAACGCAACCCGAAGGCCCGGTACCGGCGGGAGTTCACGATCGAGGAGGTGCTCGGCTCGGCGCCGGTAGCCGACCCACTCCGGCTGCTCGAGATCTGCGCCACCAGTGACGGGGCCGCCGCCGTCATCGTCGCGGCCGGAGACGTCGCGCGGCGGATGAGCGCCCGGCCGGTCTGGGTCGACGCCGTCGCGTTGGCCTCCAGGGACTTTGGCGATCCGTCGATAAGGACGCCGACTCTCAGTGCCTACGCACGGGCGGGCGTGCCGTCGCTCAGCGAGGCGCACAACTGCATGGCCGAGCTCATTCGCCGGTCGGAGATCGGCCCGGACGACCTCGACGTCATCGAGCTCCCGGACAACAGCTCCTGGCACTACCTGACATATCTCGACATCATCCTGGGCGCTTTCGGGGCGAGGCCGGGGGCGGCCGAGGCCCTGTTGCGCGAGGGCGCGACCGATCCCATGACCGGACGCGTGCCGGTCGGCCCCGGTGGCGGCGCGAGCGGATCCGGCGAGGCGGTGCTCGCCCAGGGGTTGCTACAGGTCCATGAGCTTGTCACGCAACTGCGTGGCGCGGGTGGGGACCGCCAGGTGCCGGGCCCGCTCCGGCGTGGCCTCGCGATGACGTACGGATACCTCGGCAACAACGCCGGATGCGTTCTCGCCGTCTAGTCCGCCTCCCCGGAATTAAAAGTGTTGGTTGCGTTCCAGCGGATGGTGCGGTTCTCGGGTTGATTTGTGGCTGGGTGGCGTCACGGTCCCCTGAGGTTCCGTTGTCCATGTGGTTCCGTTGCGGTACAAGACCGCACACGATGATCCACTGTGATGACAAGCCGATTCGGGTCCGGTGGCTGTGGGGCAGTCAGGTGTCGCTGAGCAGGGAACCGTCCAGGGCCGAGTCGGCGAGTCGGAGGCATCCGGCGGCCCGCTCCGGGAGGGTGCGGACCGACTGGTCGATCTCGCCGTACGCACCCCCGAGGTAGCGCGCGTACACGTTGCTCAGGAGGACGGCATTCCGCCAGAACGCGAACGCGAGGTAGAAGGCGATGTCCCGCACGTCGTCACCGCTTGCCTGGATGTACAGCGAGCGAAGCTCGGACCGGGATGGAAATCCCGGCGCCGACGACGGAGCGGATTCCATCGCGGCAACCTCGTCGGGGTGGTCGGTCCAGTACGCGAGCATCAGCCCGACGTCGGCGAATGGGTCACCGAGCGTCGACAGCTCCCAGTCGAGCACCGCGCGGACGCTGCCGTCCGCGCCCACCACCAGATTGTCCAGGCGGTAGTCACCGTGGATCAGCGACGTCCGTTCCTGCGCTGGCACCCGGCGGACCAACTCCGCGTGCAGCGAACGCACCGCCGAGTCGTCGAGCAGGTCGTCGCGATGCCCGCTGCCCAGCTCCCACTGGCGTAGCCAGCGCCGGAGCTGACGCGGTACGAACCCGACGCCAGGGCCGATGTCGGCGAGACCGAGTTCGCCGGGATCGACGGCGTGCAGGCCGGCGAGTACCGCGGCGAGCTCACCAGCCACCCGCGCCCGCGCGGTGGTCGACAGCAGGCGTTCGGCATCGTGGCGCGTGCGCACGACGATACCGTCGACGAACTCCATGACGTAGAACGGTGCCCCGATGACCTCCACGTCCCGGCAGTTGGCGAGCACCCGCGGCACCGGCACCGCACTGCCCGCGAGCGCGGTGAGCAGGCGCACCTCCCGGTCCATGTCGTGCGCGGACGGCAGCGCGCCAGAAAGCGGTGGCCGGCGTAGAACCAGCTGCCGGCCGGAGGCATCCGTGAAGCGGTAGGTCAGGTTGGACCTCCCGCCCTCGATCAATTCGAACGCGGCCGCGGAGCCGAACTCGACGCCATGCCGCGCGAGCCAGCGTCGCGCGGCGGCGGTGTCGAGTGCCGCGTCGAGCTCGTACATACCTTTCGCCTTCCGTACGCACCGTCAGGACACCTAGGCGGCGCTGAGCACGAGGCCGCTTCCGGTCGTGGTGCCGAAGCCGGTCGCGACACCGATCTCCGCGCCCTGGCGCTGGCGGATACCGGCCTGCCCACGGAGTTGCTGTACCACTTCGACAAGACCATTCAGGCCGTGGATGTACGCCTCATTGAGCATCCCCCCGTTCAGATTCACGGCAACGTCGCCGTCCGGCGCTATGTGGCCGTCCCGAACGAATGCCGCCCCCTCGCCCGGAGCGCAGAATCCGAACCCTTCGAGCTGGGAGATCACCGAGAAGGTGAAGCAGTCGTAGATCGATGCCACGTCGACCTCGCCCGGCCCGATGCCGGCTCGGGTCCACAGCTCGTCGGCGACATGGGTGGCGTACAGGTCTGCGCCGTCGTCCCAGGTGTAGAACCCGTCGAATCCGTATCCCGGCTTTGGTCCGCCCCCGATCGCCCAGCCGAGCACGGGCACCGGGCGCGACTTCAGGTCCTTCGCCGTCTCACTCGCCGAGACGAGTACGGCGCATGCTCCGTCGCTCTCCAGGCAGCAGTCGAGGAGCCGGAACGGGTCGGCGATGAGCCGCGAGTTCTGGTGGTCGGCAAGCGTGATCGGGTCGCGAAGCAGGGCACGGTCGTTGTTCGCGGCATTGCTGCGCATCTGGACGGCGACCTGTCCGAAGTCCTCGCTGGTCGTCCCGTACTTGAGCATGTGCCGGCGTGCCGGCATGGCGTTGTACTGCGGGAACGAGATCCAGCCGTGCGGGTAGGTGAACTGCGCTTCACCCGCGCCGACCAGGTCGTCGCTGGTGCCCGTCCCGCCGATCCGCTTGCCAGAACGCCCGTTCAACGCCCGGTAGACCAGCACATGCTTCGCCTCTCCCAGCACGACCGCCTTCGCCGCCTCGCCGACCGACGCGACGCAGATGTCGCCGCCGCCGAGATAGTTGGCGAAGTGGCGCAGGCGCGGCAGGCCGAGTCCGGTCGCGACCGCCTGAGCCCACACCGAGTCGTTGAGACTGAACGTCAGGATGCCGTCCACGTCGTCGACGTCGACGCCGGCATCGTCAATGGCTCTCGTGCACGCCTCGAGTGCCAGCGAGAGCACTGTCCGACCCGACTGCTTCGAATACTCGGTGAAGCCCACACCGGAGATCGCCGCCTTGCCTCTCAAGTCGAAGGGCATGGACCACTCCTCACTACGTACTCACTGGTCATTTCTGCGAGGGGAACTTCGGCAGGTCCTCCGGGTCCGCGTCGAACACCCTGCTGATGAGCCGAAGTGCCGTGTGGATGACGGGCAGCCCGGCGTAGAAGAGCATCTGTATCGCGACCTGGACGAGCTCCTCGCGCGTTACGCCAAGTCTCCGAGCGCCATGCAGGTGCAGCTCGGCGTAGTCGTATCGCTCGAGCGCAAGCAGGGTCGTGATGGTGACGATGCTTCGGGTGCGCACGTCGAGGGTCGGCTCGGCCCAGACCTTCGCCCACAGCACGTCGTCGCTGATCTCCTTCACCAGCGGCGCCAACTCCTCGGTGATCGGGCGGTTGGCGAACGCCCGCTCCCGACCGAAGAGCTGCGCCTTGATCTCCCTGCCATCCACCGACGCGTGGGGGTCGTCCGTCATCGCCTGCTCCTCTCCACCGCTACGTCGCCGGGCGGAACGCCGGCAAGGTGATCTCCGGTGTCAGCTCGACGAATGTCACCTTCACCGGCAGGTGCTCCGTTATCGCGTCGACGTCGCAGTCGACCAGCCGGCTTGGCATGCGTACGCCGGGTGCGACCTCGACCAGCGCGATCACGTACGGCACCTCGCGTCGGAGCCCGTCGGTGACGGCGTGCCACACGACCACCCAGGAGTGCACGGTGCCGGTGCCGTCGAGCTCGACCCACTCCACATCCCAGCCGCGGCAGCGCGGACACAGCGGGCTCGGCGGGAAGCGCGGCGTGCCACAGCTCGCGCACCGCTGGGTCACCAGGCGGTGCGCCCTGGCGGCTGTCCAGAACGGAGCGGTGTCCGGATCGACCTGTGGCAGCGGGCGCGCCGGTCGGTCCGCGTCCACGGTGCTAGAGCTGTGCAGCGACACGATGTCCCTCCAGTACGGCATGTGAGATCCGGCGCGGCGCGACACAGTCGCCGACCGCGTACACCGCTGTGCGTTGCCGCCGCAACTCGACGAACAACCGGTCGACCGACCGCGAGGGCCCGGCGACAACGGTGATGTGTGCGGGTCGCGAGCGTGCCGCACGCGACGGCCGTCCTGGCTCGGCGAACGCGTCGACGGTGTGCACACACCGCTCCTCGATGCGCGAAACGGCGGTCATGACGGCGAACTCGACACCGTGGGCGTGCAGCCGGCGCAGCAAAGGCGGCAGGCTCTCCACCGGTAAGCCGGCTCCGACGGCCGTTGCCGGCGTGACAAGGGTGACCGCGGCGCCCCGCTCGGCGAGAAACTCCGCGGCGTTGTACGCCTCCCAGCGGCCGGACCCGTCGTCGACGACGACGGCCGGCCTGCCGCGCAGATCGGACCGGGTGACGTCGCCCAGCAAGGTCCACACGTCGAGCACGCGGGCGCCATCGGCGACCGGAACGGTGACCGGGGCCGGCTCCGCACCGGTCGCCACGACCACCGCATCGGGTCCGTCCGCGGCGATCGTCGCGGCCGTCACGGTGACGCCGAGGCGGACTTCGACGCCGAGCCTCGCCAACTCGGCCGACCGGAAGCCGATCACGCCGGCGAGCTCGTTGCGGTGCGGCGCACGCGATGCCAGTGCGACCTGCCCGCCGAGCGTGGCGGCGCGTTCGTAGAGCACCACGTCGTGCCCGCGCTCCGCGCAGATCCGCGCGGTCTCCAGGCCGGCCGGACCACCGCCGACCACGGTCACCGTGCGCTGCCCGCGCGCCGGGGAGGCCGTGCCGAGGTCTAGTTCCCGACCGGAGACCGGATTGTGCATGCAGGTGACTCCGCCGGGGTTCGACCGGCAGTCCTGTAGGCAGCCGACGCACGGCAGGATGCGGTCGACGTGGCCGCTCCGTACCTTGTGGACCCAGGCCGGGTCGGCGATGAGCTGGCGTGCCATGCCGATCAGGTCGGCGTCGCCGTTGGCGAGGATGGCCTCCGCGTCCCGCGGGCGGGTGATCCGCTGCGACGCGATCACCGGAAGGCCGCTCGCGTCCCGGATCGCACGGGCGAGCCCGCCCCACGCCGCCCGTGGGTGCGACATGTCCTTGACGTAGGCGCCGCGGACACCTACCGCGACCGAGACATAGTCGAACATTCCGGTCGCCGCGAGAATCCGCGCGGTTGCCGTCGACTCGTCGAGGTCGATTCCGTCGGGGATCTCCTCGGTGCCGGACAGGCGCACGCCCAGCGCGAACGAACCGCCGCAGCGGGATCGCACCGCCTCGGCGATCTCGATCGCGAACGTCGCCCTGGCCGCTGCCGACCCGCCGTAGCGGTCGGTGCGGCGGTTGCGTGCCGGCGAGAGAAACTGGCCGATGAGATAGCCGTGCGCGGCGTGCAGCTCGATTCCGTCGAATCCGGCGGCGAGCAGGTTCTCCGCCGAGGTCGCGAAGCCGTCGACGATGTCGTCGATCTCGTCCGCCGTGAGCGCGTGCGGCGGGTGGTTCGCCGCCGACCGGCGCAGTGCGGACGGCGCGACCGGCGGGAACTCCGAATCGCCGAGCCATTCGTCGCCGACGTGCAGCAACTGGCCGAAGAGCTTCGTGTGGTGGCGGTGGACCTCGTCCGCCAGCCGGGCGAAGGCCGGCACGTTGTCCGGTCGGAATGCCTCACGTTGTCCGTGTCCGCGACCGACCGAGCCGGGATGGGCGACCGTACCGCCCATGACGATCAGCCCGACGCCGGCCGCGGCGCGCGCCCGATAGAACGCCACGTCGTCGTCGGTGACCGTCCCCGAGCGGGTGAAGCGCAGCCCCATGGGCAGCATCACCACGCGGTTGGCCAGGTCGACCGGGCCGATTTCCGTCGGCGACAACAGGTTCGGGAAGCGCGCGACACCAGGGAGACCGGTGGTGACCACCGTGGGTTCGCTGGTGTACGCGGGCATGAGGCCAGATCTCCTTACTGACATGTAAGTTACCGCTGTGGGCTCATGGTGGCAAGCTCAGGCCGGAACGGGTCTGCGCTCGATGCGCGCGTCCACGGCGGTCAGGCGTCCGTCGGCGGATACGAGCACCGGATTGAGATCGACCGAGGTGACCGCGTCCGTGGCCGCGAACCAGTCGCCCACCCGCTGGAGCAACCCGACGAACGTCGGCACGATGTCCACCCGTCCACGCAGCGCCGCACCGATTCGGGTCGCGTGCAGCCGGTCCGCGATCGTGTCCGGTGTTGCCGGCCAGCGCATGGTGGCGGTGTCCCGGTACACCTCGGTCCAGGTGCCGCCGAGGCCGATCACCGCGATGGACCCGAAGGTCGGGTCGCGGTGGAACCCGACGAGCAGCTCCGCGACGCCCGCGACCTGGCGCTCCACCACGAGACCGACGCCCGCTCGGGGATCCGGGGCGACCGCCGCGGACCCGAGCAGCTCGACGGCCGCGGCCCGGATGTCGTCGTCCGTCGCGAGGAGCAGCCGCACGCCACCCACCGCCAGCTTGTGCCCGGACCCCGGCAGGCTCGACTTCAGCACGACCGGGTGGCCGATCACGGCCGCCGCGTGCACCGCGTCCTCGGCGGTGTGGACCAGCCGGGCGTCGTTGAACGGGACCTCGAGTCGCGCGATAGTCATCCGGTCCGACCAGTACGACCCGACCGGCGCGATGGCCGGCGCACCGACCGGAGTGGACGGTACCGGCGCCACCTCGCGAGCCGGCCGGGCGGCGTGGGCCGCGTAGTGCGCGATCGCGTGCAGCCCCCGCTCGACGCCCTCGAAGACCGGCACACCGAGGGCACGGAGCTCGTCGAGTCCCGTGGGTGCCGTCTCCAGCCCGGAGCGCAGCGCGACCGCGACCCGGTGCCGGCCCTCGTCGGCCAGCGCCGCCGCCACCTCCGCGTACATCGACTCGGCGTAGTGCCCGACGGTCACCAGTGAGGAGAACAGCAGTGCGTCGTAGTTGGGATCGGCGAGCATCGTGCGAGTGGCCAGCTCGATCTGACCGGGCCGACCCATGAACTCGGCCGTGAGGTCGAAGGGATTGCTCGGTTCCGCGAAGGAGAAGCCGGCCCGGATGTGCTTGGCCGTGCCGGCGGCCGGCGGCGGCAGTTCGAGCCTGGTCCGTTCCGCGGTGTCCGCGGCGAGGGCGGCATCTCCACCCGACGTGGAGATGACCGCGATCCGGTCGGTTCGGCCGGTGGGACCGCTCCACGCCGCAAACAGCTGGCCGACCTCCCACAGCTGGTCCAGCTCGCGGACCTGGATGATCCCTTCCTCCTCGAACACCGCCGAAGCGACGTCGGCGGCGCCGGCGAGGGACCCGGAGTGCGTGGCCACGATGGCCATGCCGCGCTCGGAGACACCGAGGTGCAGGGCGATCAGAGCCTTGCGGCGCTCGCGGGCCAGCCGGGCGACTGCGCGCACCTTTCCCGCCTCGGTGAGCGACTCGATCAGCAGGGCGATGCTCGTGACCCGCTCGTCGGCGAGGATGTGCGTGGTCACGTCCCAGATGTCCAGGTCGAGCTGGTTGCCGGTGGCGACGACGTATCCGACGCCGACCCCGTACCGCAGCGCGCGGTTGAAGACGCCGTTGCCGAGGGCGCCGCTCTGTCCGACGATCGCGAAGGATCCGGGTCGCAACGTGGCTGGATGATTGCGTGACGCGCGCGGGACGTAGCTGTCCAGGGTGTTGATGACGCCGGTGGTGTTCGGGCCCAGGACGCGGATGCCGGTGTCCTGGATCGCGGCGGCGAGCGCGGCCGATCGCGACGTGCCGCCCGGGCCGGCCGCCGCCTCACCGAAACCGGCGGCGACGACCGTCGCACTCGCCACGCCGAGCTCGCCGAGCTCGCGGAGCACGGCGGGAACCCGGTCCGCTCCGACCACGACGATCGCCGTGTCGGGCACCTCGGGGAGGTCTCGCACCGTCGGATATGCCTTGATACCGCCGACCTGCGTGCGGTTCGGGTTGACGACGTGGATCCGGCCCGGATACCCGTGGGCGAGCAGGTTGTGCACCGGCGCGGCCGGCATCGAGCCGGGCTTGTCGTCCGACGCACCGACCACGACGACGGAGCCGGGGGAGAGCACGGTGGAGATCGCCCGTTCGGGTCGTCCGCGCGGGTCCAGAGCCGAAGCGCCGAGGTGATGTCCGGTCACGAGCACGTCCTCAACTTTCGATCGGTGGCCGAAGAGCCGGGAACGCACCGCCGCTGACCGCGATCGACTCGCCGGTGACGTAGGACGACAGGTCGGAGGCGAGGAACAGGCACACGTTCGCGACCTCGTCCACGGTTCCCATCCGGCCGAGAGGGACGCGGTCGACGATCCGATCGAGGCGGCGCCGAACCGGTTCGGGCGCGCCGCTCCTGTCCGTGTCGATCACCCCTGGCACGATCGCGTTGACCGTGACCCCGGAGCCACCGCACTCGACCGCGAGGCCGCGGGTCAGCCCGAGCAGGCCTGCCTTGGCCGCGACCACGTGGACCTTGCCCTGCGCCCCCCAGAACGCGTCCAGCCCGGACACGTTGATGATCCGGCCGAAGCTCCGCTCGACCATTTCCGGGATGAGCCACCGCGACAGCAGGTACGGCGCCCGGAGGTTGACCGCCAGCACCGTGTCCCACTCCGCGGTGGCCAGCGCCTCGAGTTCGTGGTGCGGGCGGATCGCGGCGTTGTTCACCAGGATGTCGGGTGGCCCGACCGCGTCGCGGAGCCGGCGGACCGCTGCCTCGAGCACGTCGGCATCGGCCAGGTCGGCGAGCTCGCCCGCGCAGCGCACACCGAGGGTGTCCAGCTCGGCGAGCGTCTCCTCGAGAGCGGACGCGTCGGAGCCGCCGAGCACCGCTATCGAACAGCCGCTGCGGGCGAGCGTGTGCGCGATCCCTCGTCCGACGTTGCGGCTGCCGCCGGTCACCAGCGCGGTGCGTCCGGACAAGTCGACGGTGGTCACGGCTCGTCGACCATGGCCGTGGCCGCGACCTTGTCGACGAGCGGCAGCACCGAGCCGGACGAGGGCAGCTCGTCCGTGTCGTGCAGGTGGCAGGTGCTCGACCCGCCGCCGGGCACCGGGAATGGCGGCGGCACCTCGGCCCGGCATACGTCCATGACCAGCGGGCAGCGAGTGTGGAACCGGCAGGCGGGCGGCGGGTTGGCGGGGCTGGGCGTGTCGCCGCCGAGTACCAGTCGGGGCAGCCCGCCCTCGGCCCGAGGGCGCGGGATGGCCGACAGGAGAGCCGCCGTGTACGGATGCGCGGGCTCTCGCCACACTCGTGCGGTCGGACCTACTTCGACGATCTGGCCGAGGTACATCACCGCCGTCCGATGACTGATCGAACGGACCACCCCGAGATCGTGTGAGATGAACAGGTACGACAGACCGAGCTCGCCCTGCAGTCGCTTCAGCAGGTTGAGGATCTGTCCCTGGGTGGACACGTCGAGCGCGCTGACGGCCTCGTCGCAGACGACCAGCGCCGGGCGCGACACGATCGCGCGGGCGATCGCGATCCGTTGCCGCTGGCCGCCGGAGAACTGGTCCGGATACCTCGGCGCGTAGCCGGGGTCCAACGACACCTGGCGCAGCGCCTCCTCGACGCGCTCGCGCCGCTCCTGCCGGGACAGCTTCGCGTGTGCGTCCAACGGCTCGGCCACGATGTCGAGCACCCGCATGGACGGGTCGAGTGAGGAGTACGGGTCCTGGAAGACGATCTGCATGTGCCGGCGCACGGAACGGGGCACGCGACCGGTGGACGGCACGGGGTGGCCGAGCACCTCGACCTCGCCGGACGTGCGCGGGAGTAGCCCGAGGATCGCCCGCGCGGTGGTCGACTTGCCGGAGCCCGACTCGCCGACCAGGGCGAGCGTTTCGCCGGGCATGACATCGAAGGTCACGCCGTCGACCGCGGCGATCTTCGAGCCGCGCCCGACGAGCTTGGTGTTCCGGAACTCGACGCCGAGGTCTCGGACGGACACGGCGGGGGTGGCGGTCATCAGTCCGACCCCGTTTCGATGTGTTGCGGGCTCCGCAGGTGCAGCTCGGTCGCGCGAACGCACCGCACGTCGCGGTTGCCCGGATGGGACGTCAGCAGGATCGGGTCCGTGGTGCAGCGGAGCGGGTCGACGTAGTCGCAGCGGGTGTGGAAGCGGCATCCGGTCGGCTTGTCCCACGGCGACGGCACGTTGCCCTTGATCGGCCGCAGCCAGCCTTCGGAGTCCGCGGCCTGCGGCATCGAGCGGAGCAACCCCTCCGCGTACGGGTGCAGGGGCCGATCGAAGATGTCCTCGCTCGGCGACTGTTCCACCGCCTGGCCGGCGTACATCACGACGACTCTGCCGCAGTTCTCCGCGGCGAGCAGCAGGTCGTGGGTGACCAGCACGATCGCCATCCCGAACTGTGCTTGCAGCGTGCGGAGCAGCTCCATGATGCGAGCCTGCACGGTCACGTCGAGCGCGGTGGTCGGCTCGTCGGCGAGCAGCAGCTTCGGCTCGCAGGCGAGTGCCATGGCGATCATGGCCCGCTGCCGCATGCCACCGGAGAACATGTGCGGGTAGTCGTGTACCCGGCGGGCGGGGTCCGGTATGCCGACGATGTCCAGCACCTCGACGGCACGGTTCCACGCCGCACGTCGGGTGGCGCCCCGGTGCCGCATCACCGTCTCGGCGATCTGAGATCCGATCTTGAACGCCGGGTTGAGACTGGTCATCGGCTCCTGGAAGATCATCGCGATCTCGTTGCCCCGCACGTCACGCAGGTCCTGCTCCCGCAACCGCACCAGATCGCGGTCGCCGAACCACACGTGGCCGCCGGCGATGCGCCCGCCCCGCATGCTCAGCAGGCCGAGCACCGACTGCACGGTGACCGTCTTTCCCGAGCCCGACTCGCCGACCAGGCCCAGCGTCTCGCCGCGACGCACCTCGAGCGTCAGGTCGTCGACGACGCGGACCCAACCGTCCGAAGTGCGGAAGTCGATGCACAGGTCCTCGATGCGCAGCAGCGGCGAGTCGCCGTTGCGCGCGGCCCTGCGTGCCGCGGGGGCGGTCATCCCGACTCCTGGGTGAACGCCGCCCGCAGCACGTGCTTCTGCACCTTGCCGGACGGCGTCATCGGCAGCCGCGGCACGATCTCGACTCGCTGCGGGTACTTGTACTTGGCGATGTCGTGCCGCTCGAGGAACGCGATCAGGTCGTCGAGGGTGGTCGCCGAACCCGCGTCGTCGGGGACCACGCAGGCGCACGCGATCTCGCCGAGCCGCTCGTCCGGCAGCCCGACGACCGCGACCGCCGCGACGCCGGGCATGGTGGCGAGCACGTCCTCGAGCTCGCGTGGGG
This sequence comes from Actinophytocola sp., assembly GCF_050699935.1. Lineage (NCBI taxonomy): Bacteria > Bacillati > Actinomycetota > Actinomycetes > Pseudonocardiales > Pseudonocardiaceae > Actinophytocola > Actinophytocola sp. The sequence continues at coordinate 14,860 of NZ_JBOHGB010000022.1, read as the reverse complement.
CGATGTTGATCCCGCCCCGGATGATGATCTCCTTCTTCCGCCCGACGACGGTCATGTAGTCGTCGGTGTCGAGGACGACCAGGTCGCCGCTGCGTACCCACCCGCCGGGGAGGAACGTCGCGGCCGTCCGCTCGGGGTCGTCGAAGAATCCGACCGCCGCGCTCGGACTGCGGGCGACCAACTCGCCGGGCGTGCCGCGGGGGACCGGCCGGCCCGCGTCGTCGCGCACCTCGATCTCGACGTGCGGCATGATCGCGCCGTCGGTGTTCTCCCGCTTGCCGTCCGGTACGTCGGGCGGCGCCCACGTGACACCGAGCAGCTCCGTCGACCCGTACAGCCGGAGCACGCCGATGCCACGGGCGGCCGCCGCCCTGACCAGTTCGGGGGGAACGGGCGAACCGCCGCACGAGAAGGCGCGCATCGTCTTCAGGTCCGCCGTGCCCTCGGCCGACGCACGCACCAGATCGGCCAGGAACGTCGTGGCCGCGAGCGTGTACGTGCAGCCGAAGCGGGCGATGAGCTCCACCGCGCGCCGGGCGTCCCAGATGTCCTGCAGAACCAGCGGCAGGCCGTGGAACACCGCGAAGCGGATCCCGTAGTTGAGCCCGGTGGAGTGCCCGACGGGGGAGGGCATCCACACGCAGTCGTCGGCACCCATGCGCAGCCACTCGTAAGCGTTGCGCACGCCGAAGTTCGCCGTCTGCTCGGTGTGCATCACGGCCTTCGGTGCCGCCTCGGTGCCAGAGGTGAAGATGATCTCCGAAACCGCGTTCGCCGGTCTGACCGGCCGGAGGTCCTCGCCGCCGCCGGCCCGGAGGATGGTGTCGGTCGACGGCAGGTCCGCCGACTCGCCGACGACCTCGCCGACGACAACGTGCAGATCGAGCTCGGGCAGCTCGGGTCGCAACCCTCGCACCATCTCCACGAAGTCGAACCTCCGGTATGTCGTCGTGGTGACGATGCCACGCGACCGGGCGACCCGCAGGATGTGCCGAAGCTCCTTCGCGCGGTAGTTCGGCAGCAGCGGGTTCAGCACGCCGCCGACCATCAGCACCGCGAGGTCGACGACCACTGCCTCGTAGCGGTTCGGCAGCTGCACCGACACCGTGTCTCCACTTGAGATGCCGTGTTCGGACAGGTAGTGGGCGAGCGCGCGGACATCCCGCAACAGCTCGCCGTAGGACACCTCGCGGCCGTCCGTGCCGTCGATGACGGCCGGCGACGAGGGCGCTCTGGTCGCGTGCTCGACCAGCTTCCCGGCGAGCGTGTCGGTGGTCCACAGGCCGGCTGACTCGAGCTCGGCCCTTCGCTCGGTCGTGACGACGTTGTCCATGGCAGTCACTCCGCGGATGTCAGGTACCGAGCCACACCGGATCGCGTCGGTCCAGGAACGCTTCGATCCCTTCCCGGCAGTCGTCGGTCTGGTGCAGCAGCGAGCACGCGAGGTGCTCCATGGTCATCAGCGTCTGGGTGTCGCCGTCCAGGCCGCGGTTCAGCGCCATCTTCGTGATCGACATCGCGATCGGACTGAGCGCGACCAGCGGCGCGACGAAGTCCTTCACCGCGGCGTCCAGGTCCTCGGGCGCCGCGACGGCGTTGACCAGGTTGATCCGTTCGGCCTCCACACCGGACAGCGTCCGACCGGTCAGCACGAGTTCCTTCGCCCTGCGCATGCCGACCAGCCGTGGCAGCCGGTAGATCGGCCCGCCCCCACCGAACAGCGCCCGGGTGATGTGGAAGTCGCCGATCCTCGCGTCCGTGGTGCTGACCACGAAGTCGGTGCTGATCATGAGCTCGAAGCCACCGGCGACCGCGTGGCCGTGCACCACCGCGACCGTGGGCTTTCCCATCTCGTAGAACGCGGCGAAGGTGCGCGCCGCCCTCCTGGCCACCGACAGGGAGGTGGGCACGGTCGTGCCCTCGTCCCGCAGCATGGACAGGTCACCGCCCGCGCAGAACGTCTTGCCCCGGCCGCGGAGGAGCACGGCTCGCACCTCCGGGTCGGCCTCGGCCCGCGCGGCCGCGTCGGCGAGCTCGTCGAACAGCGCGCGGTTGAGCGCGTTGCGCTTCTCCGGACGGTTGAGCCAGATGGTCGCGACGTGGTCGTCGACCTCGTACTCGACGGTTTGGTAGTCACCCATGCGCACTCCCCTCGATCACGGCAGAACCCTGGAAGTGCGGCGCCACGTCCTCGGTGAAGGTCTCCAGCATCCGCATGCTCTCGGCGTGGTCGAGGCCGAGCAGTGGCGGGTGAATGATCAGGCGATGCAGCGGTGCGTGCGGCGCCTCGTCGATGAATCCCCGCAGCCGCTCGATCACGTACTCCGGTGTCCCGATGATGCACTCCTCTTCGACGGATCGCTGCCACTTCCGCAAGCCCACCGACTTGAACCACTTGCCGTAGTGGCTGATGATCCAGTCCGCCGCCGGCCCGGCGACCTTCCATGCCCGCTCGTGCGACCGGTCGACCCAGACGAAGCGGGACGTCATGTGCTTGAGATCCGCCGGCCGGCGCCCGTGCTCGGCGAGTGCCGCGGTGTACTCACTCAGCAACTCCTCGGGTGGTCGACCGGCGAGACCGGCGACCGGAAGCCGGGCCGCACGACGTAGCACGGGAAGACTCATGCCCCCGAGGTATACCGGGATCGAGGGGCGCTGGACCGGCTTGGGCATGACGTCGACGTCGTCGAAATCGAAGTGACGCCCGTGAAACGACAGCGGTGCGTCGGCCCACGCGCGCAGCATGATCTCGACTCCCTCGGCCTGGAGCTGCCCTCTGCGCGAACGGTCGATGCCGAACCCGGCGAACTCCTCGGGTCGGTAGCCCGTGCCGACCGCGAGTTCCAACCGCCCGCCGGACAGTTGGTCCACCACGGCGGCGTCCTCCGCGACACGGACGGGATTGTGGAAGGGCATCAGCATGACGTAGGCGCCGATCCGCATTCGGTTCGTCAGAGCCGCGAAGGCGCCCAGCGCGGGCATCACCGACGGCAGGTGTCCGTCGTTCAGGAAGTGGTGCTCGGTAACCCACGCCGACTCGAAGCCGAGTAGCTCCGCGTGCCGAACTTCCTCGAGGATGTCGCGGTAGACCTCCGGATGTGGGCGGCCCCAGCCGGGGGGACTGCGGAAGCTCCACTGCACACCGAAGTACACGCCCGCGCCACCTCTCAGCCAGCAGCCGACCGAGCAGCAATGTCGATCATACTTACCTTGCTGAAAGTAAATCATCCTCTCTTGTGTCCGGTCAACGTTCGCGCCGCATGCGTATCGGTTGGGTACGGCTTGGTCACCATGCTTGACCCTCGGGCGGCCGTAGGTGTAGGACGTAGCTTACTAACCCGTCGGAAAGTTCGGTCGGTGACTGAGAGCATGCGCGTACAACGACTGCCGGCAGCACTCTCGATCCTCGTGTTGACAACGATCGTCGCCTGTTCCAGCGGCAGCGACTCCGGTGATTCGAGCTCGTCTAAGGAAGTAGACCCGAACGGCGAGCTGATCTTCTTCGACAACGCCAGCATCGAGTCCTTCGATCCCACGAAGAACACGACCGGTCGTGCCGTGCGATGGCTGTACCCGGTCTTCGACCGGCTGCTGCACCTGAACGTCGACGGCGAGATCGAGCCGGGGCTGGCGGAGTCGTGGGACTACCCGGAGGACAACGTGCTGGAGCTGCGCCTGCGTGAGGGCGTCGAGTTCCACGACGGCAGCGCACTCGACGCGCAGGCCGTCAAGGCCAATCTGGAACGAACGAAGTCGCTCGTCGGCGTCGAAGCTCAGGCCGACCCGGTGGCCAGCGTCATCGAATCGGTCGAGCCGGTCGAGCCGACGCTGGTCCGGATCAACCTCACCGAACCCAACCGGCGGATCATCTTCAGCCTCGCGAGCACACTGGGCATGATGATGAGCCCGGCGTCGCTGAAGAGTCCGGATCTGGAGACGAAGCCCGTTGGCGCCGGCATGTTCACCCTTGCCGAGTTCCAGCCGGGCGAGCGGGCGGTGTACGAGCGGTTCGACGGCTACTGGGACCAGGATGCGGTGAAGCTCGCCACGCTGGTGCTGCAGAACGTCCCCGATTCCTCGACGCGCCTGAACGCACTACGGTCGGGGCAGGTGGACCTCACCTTCCTCGATGTCGGACAGGTCAAGGACGCGGAGGCGGCCGGTCTCACGGTCGAGCCGTTCGACACGATTCAGGTCTACACGATGTTCACCCGCGTCAAGCCCGGCACTGCGCTCGAGAACAAACAGGTCCGGCAGGCGATCAACTACGCGATCGACCGCAAGGCGATCGTCGATTCGGTCCTCTTTGGAATCGGTAAGCCGACGGTGCAGATCTACCCGGAGGGCTACTTCCCGTACAACCCGAAGTATGGGCCCGAATTCTACGAGTACGACCCGGAGAAGGCACGATCGCTGCTGGCGTCGGCGGGCGTCACGGTGCCGCCGTTGACCTTCCTCGTCTTCAACCGGCCAGAAGAGATCCAGGTCATGGAGATCGTGCAGAGCCAGCTCAAGGACGTCGGCATCGAGGTCAAACTCGAACCGATCGAGCCGACCAGGTTCGACCGCTTCACCGTCGAGGACTGCTGTGACGTCATGGCGGGCAACCGCAGTGGCGGACCGGACCCGCTCGAGTCCCTGGCGTTCGTGTTCGGCCCCGACGGGGTGTTTCATCCCGGTGGAGTCGAATCGGAAGGGCTGCAGCCCGTGCTCGACAAGATCGCCGCGCTCGAGCCGGGCGAGGAGCGGACCAAGCTGCTCCAGGAGGCATCCGGTCTCACGGTCGAAGATCCGGTCGCGTTCCCGCTCTTCGCCAGGACGATCCCGTATGCCTCGCAGGAGGACTGTGTGGTCGGTTTCCGCGCGTATCGCAACGGTATCGACGAGTACCGCAACGTAGGGGTGCGGGTCGGCTGCTGACCGGTGTGCCTGGGCGAGGACTGGTGGACGCTGCTCGGCGTCCGGGAACGCTTGTTACGCGAGGAAACCGGCCCCACGACCCCGTGACCGCCCACCACGGCCCCGCGGTGGACGGCAGGCAGGCTCATTCGTGCTGCTGAACGAGTTCGTCGCCGTCGGCTCTGGCGAACCTCACGGTGACCGAACCGGTGACGCCGGCCTCGGCGATGAAGCCCAGCTTGCCGCTGGCGCTGAAGCCGAGCTGGAATTCGACCTCCTGTACCGAGAGATTTCCCGCGGCGATCGTCAGGCCGCTCACCATCTCGGTGAGCTGGTCGGCCATCCGCTGCCAGTCCTGGTTGACCTCTTCCCGCTTTCTGGTGAAGAAGTCCCGGACGGCCCCGAAGTCGGCGGCCTGGCCGGGGGCGAGCGCCTCCTTCGCGCTGATGAAGGCGATGTCGTCGCGCCTTGCCGGGGTCGTTGTCACAGGAGACTCCTCTTCTGCTCGCCGGCCAGTTCGAGGCCCCACACGATCTCGAGCTGACGGAACATGTGAACCCGGCCGCGTGGGCCGGTCTTGTAGCCATTCGCGCCGACGAACATGCCGTACGGCCGACCGAGGCCATGGTCCGGGTGGATGCGGACCGGGACGAACCCGCAGAACGGGTACGCCTTGACCGTCCTTGGTGCCGGACTGGGCGGCTCGTCCTCCACCAGCGCGGCGTCCATGATCGGATCGGCGTCGAGCACGGTCCGGGTGACGGGCCGCTCCGCGCTCGCGAAGCAGCAGGTGACCCGGTCACCCCTCTTGAGGGAGAACTCGTCGCCGTCGTCGGCGGCGACGTGTGCCGCGGTGAGCACTCCCCACCGGCCATCGACGCGGGCCCGGCTCGTCAGAATCCCGTTCCGGAACGGAAGTGCCCCATAGCTGTCGGTTGTCTTGGGCAGCCGGCGCAGGACGACCGGGAACTCGGTGCCGTCGACCTCCACGCTCATCGGCGCGGCCTGCGGCAACGCCAGCGGGCGCACGTAGAAGATCATGGCCAGCCGCGCGCCGGACTCCGTTGTGACGAACCCGATGGCCGTACGGATGACACCGCGGATCCTCGGCGCCGACTTCCCACTGCCGAGTGCCCGCGAGAGCGCGACCGCCCACCCGTTGGTCTTCTCCACGGCAGCCGGCAGCGTGATGTCTCCCATCAGGTCTGGCCCGTGGAGTTCGGCCACGTCAACGCTCTTGGGTGGATGAGTCGGCATGCCCGCCGTGATTGCCCGCGGCGACACGTCTGTCGCCGGATCGGCGTTGGCCAGCGACGCCTGGCCACCGAAGCGGCGCAACCGGCGCCAGCGCCCGATGCGTTCGAGGACGTCGATCAGAGCGGGCGATCCGAATGCCGTTCGGCGTGGCGGTTCTGGAACGGCTGACGGGCGCATCGTGACCACGGCGACCTCCCACTGCAGGTGTCGTCGGCGGCCAGCGGGTGTTTCAGAGCGAGGTTGTCGGCGCCGCTAACTGGGTGAGGTATGCGGCTATCTGGGTGTGCGCCCCGCCCGACGGGTGGGCGCCGTTGCCGCACGCTCGGTGTCGCACGTTCCGAACACGACCCGAGGAAGGTTTCGACGTGACCGACAACGATCTCTACTACCGGCTGGACGCCAAGTTCACGAAGCTGGGGCCGATCGGGTTGACGCCCGACGGCATCCGGATGGACAACGAGTTCGCCGGGCACATCGCGGAAGGAGTGCTGACCGGCGCCACGGTGACCGGCGTGGACTACTTCCGGATTCGCGCCGACGGCGTCGGGGTGGTCGACGGGCACGAGGTCCTCGTGCATGACGGCGCCACCGTCGCGGTGACCATCACGGGGTACGTGCTGCCGCCCGCCGGCATGCCGATGCCCTCGCCGGAGGTCCTCCTGTCCCCGGACTTCGCGTGGCCGGACGCGCCGTTCACGGTCGAGGTGTTCGCCACCTTCGAGACCGGTGCGCCGAAGCTGGCGGAGCTCAACCGCACGACCGTCGTGCACACCGGGCGGGCGAACATGGCCACCGGCGAGCTGACGATCTATGCGCACCGCCGGCGTCAGCCCGAATCACCAGCGTCGACCAGGAGATCTTCGCGCGTACCTTGGACGGGCTGCGCAGGCTCGAGCCCACGTCCATCCTCAGCTCGCACCTGCCGCCCGCGCACGGCCAGACCGAGGCCCTGCTGGCCAATCTCGCCGCCGCACCGACGGCCGAGCCGCCACCCGGCACCACCCAGTCCGAGCTCGAAGCCCTGCTCGCCACCATGGAGCCCACCCGTGCCTGACTAGACGGCGTGTCTCCCATATGCGCGGTGAGGCGCGCTGCGTGATCGCGGGGTGAGGGAATCGTCTACCGGTACCGGACCGGATCCCGTGGCGGGACCTGCCGCGCGAGGAGTTCGGGTCGTGGAAGACGGGTTTGGAAGCGGCACCGCCGCTACGCACAGGACGGCACCTGGGACCGGGTCCGTCAGGCGCTGCTCGCGCGGGCGAACGCCGAGGGCAAGATCGATTGGACAGCCCGCTCGGGGGTGAACGCGAACCCGCGGGTCATGGCATCGGACGCTCCTGTGGCGGGCTGACGACCAAGATCCATGCCGCGGGTGGACGGGCACGAGTGGCCGCTGGCAGCCGTGGTCGCCGATCGCGCCTACTCGTCCGGCGTGACCCGCCGGATGCTCGCCCGGCGCGGCATCAAGGCTGTGATCCCGCAGAAGAAGGACGAGCTCGCCGCCCGCCGAGGCAAAGGCTCCGCTGGCGGGCGACCCCCGCACCTGGATGCCGACACCTACAGAGGCCTCAACGTCGTCGAGCGGCACACTTCAACCTCGCCAAGCAGTGGCGAGGACTGGCAACCCGCTACGACGAGCTCGCCATCACCTACCGCGCTGCCTACATCCTCTGCGCCTGCATCGCCTGGACGCGCGTAGGAGCCGAGGCTCTGCGTCAGCCCGGGGTGAGGACGCAGAACTCGTTGCCCTCAAAGTCGACGAGGCACATCCATGGCACATCGTCCTGGCCGACGTCGGCGTCAGTGGCGCTCAGAGCCCGCAGCCGGGCCACCTCCGCTCAAACCGGCCGAGCGCGGAGTCATCCCGAGCCTTGAAATTCAGCGAGCTCGCGGCGGTGCCTGAGACTGGCTGGTCAACAACACGGATCCGCAGCGATCTCCCCGGACGCAGCCCGACTCCTGCTCATAGCTGGTCACCTCACGATGCCCCGCGCGCGTGTCGAACCGGCCGGACGGTTCGCCCGTCCCGGGCGCCTGATCCGGCGGTCCGCGCCACAGCGCCTGACAGGTCGGGGGCGGGTCTTCGTCCTGGCCCATGGGACAGAACGAGGACACGTTCGCGGCCCCTCAGTCGAGACAGAACTCGTTGCCCTCGATGTCCTGCATCACGATGCACGACTCGTCGTCGCCATCGGCAGGCAGTAGTCGCACGCGTACCGCGCCGAGCGCGACCAGTCGTGTGCACTCGGCCTCGAGTGTGGCGAGGCGCTCTTCACCCACGAGCCCGGTGCCGACCCGCACGTCAAGATGCAGCCGATTCTTGACGATCTTGCCTTCGGGAACGCGCTGGAAGAACAGTCGCGGGCCCACACCTGAGGGATCAATGCAGACGAACGCTGAACCCTGATGCTCAGGCGGCAGCGAGCGATCGAAATCGTCCCAAGTAGCAAACCCCTCCGGTGGCGGCGGTACGACGTACCCCAACACCTCGCACCAGAAACGAGCGACGCGCTCAGGTTCTGCGCAGTCGAAGGCGACTTGGAACTGCTTGACCGACGCCACCGGTCCACCATAGTGGCGCGTGCTGTTCACCGAGACCCCAGATGTCGTTGAATCTCGCCAGATTCAGTGAGACTGTGCCGCCTTCGATGAGACAGGACACCGCGTGGCTCTGGGAGACACGCCCTAACTGGCTTCCAGGGCGGATAGCGTCTCGGGGAGCCCGAAGTGGGGGGTGCAGACCGGTGTCGAGGAAGCGGGTCATGCCGCGGATGCGGCCTTTGGCGAGGGTGAGAACGATGATGCCGGCGGCGTCCGCGGTGTCCTCGCCGGACCGGGTGATGTAGCAGCCGAACGCCGGCTGTCTGTTGGCGTGCGTGGGCACCAGGCGGAGGTGGCGGCCTCCGCGCCACGCGGCACTGGCGCGGAGGAAGGCGGCGATCGCCTCGGCGCCGTGGTACTCGTGTGGTGCCGGCGGCATCGCCAGCCATGCGCGGTCGGTGAGCAGGGCGACGACGCCGTCGATGTCGTCGCCGGTGAGTGCTTCGGCGAAGCGCTGACTCAGGTCGTGCTCCGGTGCGAGGGCCGGCGGGTGTTCCTCATGGACGGTGTGGCGGTGCCGGTCGAGCGTCGCCCGGGCGCGCTGCAGTGCGCCCTTGGCGGCGGTGTTGGTGGTCTCCAGCATGGCCGCGACCTCGGCAAGGGTATAGCCGAGCACGTCGCGGAGCACCAACGCCGCCGCCTGCCGTGGTGGGAGGTGTTGCAGGGCGGCGACGAACGCGAGCTGAACGGTCTCCTTGGCTTCGTAGCGCTCCTCGGGTCCGGGCGCGGTCTCGGCCAGATCCGTGAGCAGGATGTCGGGGTATGGCTGCAGCCACGTGGTGTCCGAACGGCGACTGGGCAACGGCGGATCGAACGGCGGGACCGGCTCGGGCGGCCGTCGACGTCTGGCGGCGCGCAGCCCGTTGAGGCAGCGGGTGGTGGCGATGCGATACAGCCACGCCCGCAGGGATCCTGGGCTGGTGACGCCGGGCAGGCCGCGCCAGGCCGCGAGCAGCGTCTCCTGCAGCGTGTCCTCGGCGTCGGTCAGCGATCCGAGGATCCGGTAGCAGTGCAACCGCAGTTCGCCCCGGTAGGGGTCGGTGAGCTCGCGAAACGCCTGCTCGTCTCCCGCACGTGCCCGATCGAAGCTCGCCCGATCGACGATGGCCCTGGTCACCGGGGCATCGTCTCAGGGCGGTCCGACCGCGTCCACGGGACCGTTCCGTTTCGTCGCGCGCCGGTGTCTAACCAGGTGAAGGGTGTACGACGAGGAGGGATCGACATGAGCGACGACCACAACGGCCCGGCCCTGCGGACTGCCCTGGCGTACCACCGGGCATGGACCAGCGGAGACCTCGACGGCGCCATGGCGTACGTGGCCGATGACGTCTTCTGGCGGACGCCGGGCGAGGACCTCACCGGGAAGGACGCTTACCGCGACTTCCTGGGCGGCTTCCTCCGGGTCTTCACTGGTTCGACGGATGTCGCGGCATTCGGCGACCAGGAGCAGGCGCTGCTGTGCTACTACCCGCACACCGACGTCACCGGCACCGCTCCCGCCGCCGAACACCTCACCATCCGTGACGGGCAGATCGTGGAGAACCTGCTGGTCTTCGATCGCCTCTCCTTCGCCCCGCCACAGGCTTGATCGGATTGACCTTGATCGGATTGGAGAAGGGACGTTGGCGGTGGCGCGTCACAGAGATCTCGCGGATCGCGTCCGAGAGGCGCTGGCGGCCCAGCCGTCGGTACGTGAGGTGAAGATGTTCGGCGGCCTGTCGTTCATGGTGAACGACAGACTCGTGGTGAGCCTGATGCCCGATGGCGCGCTGCTGGTACGCGCCGATCCGGAACGGGACGACGAGTTGCTCACGGCCGCGGGAGCACGGCCGGCGGAGATGGGTGCCGGCAGAGTGATGGGAAAGGGCTGGATCGCGGTCGGCGAGGAGGCCGTCGCGGATCGAGGCGACTTCGACTTCTGGATCGGTGTGGCATTGGAGTACAACAGTCGCGAGAGGGGGCCGGGAAGGAATCGCCGATGATCACGGACCCGACGATCATCCGGATCGGCGAGGCGGTGCGGCGCCACCACCAGGGCAGCGGGAGGCCGCTCGTCTCCTGTTCGCGGAGATCTGGGACGAGACCGGCGCCGAGCAAGGGGACCCCCTGCACCGTTGCACGCTCGCGCACGCGATGGCCGATGTGCAGGACGACGTGCACGAGGAGCTGGTCTGGGACCGGCGGGCGCTGGCGGCCGCCGACCTGCTCACCGATGCGCGGGTGGCGCAGGCCGGGGTGACGCTTCCGGTGGCCGGCTTGTACCCGTCGTTGCACCTGAACCTGAGCGAGTGCTACCGCAAGCTGGGCGACCTCGGCCGTGCTCGTGAGCACCTTCGGCGGGCGCAGGCCACGATCGGCGCGCTCGGCGACGACGGGTACGCGCGGATGATCAAGGACGGCCTGGCGCAACAGGTCGAACGGCTGCGCTGACCCGGCAGCGGATCTGAACGGAATCAGGTTAGACCATTAGCCTGTATGGCCGTGGATGCCGGCGGGCAACCGTGACATCTGGTCTTGACATGACTGGAACAACTTGCTTGTCTGTTCACTAATGGTTAGACCATAGGTCCAGGAAGCGAGCAGCCTGCGCATGTGTATCGACCACAACCACGAGGCCCTGACCGACGCGTCGTTGTACGTGGACCCGGACGTCCTGCGCAGGGGGGTCGAGCGCGGGTGCGTGTGGACACCGGACGAGGTGGCCGACGTGCTCGCCGAGATGCGGCAGTTGCGGTCGCCCCACGTGGGCTGGGTGGGGTACGGCGGTGTCCAACCGGGACAGAACGTGCTCATCGGGATCGACCGTGGCTATGACCCGGAGGTCGCCGACGCGGTCGCGACGGCGCTCCGGGAGAAGGGCGCCACGGTCGACATCCTGACCCTGGACTCCGGGAGCGACCGCGAGTACACGCCGCTGGAGGAGATCGACTGGATCATCCGCGACCGGCCCTACAGCGAGCACCCGCGCCGCTGGGACGGGGTGCCCTGGATCGAGGACCTGGCGGCCGACCGGTACGACCTGTTGATCCACCGCAAGGGCGGCGGCACCCGGGAGACCAGGTTCGGCTACGAGCAGCTGCCCTTCCTGAAGCTGGAGCACCTCACCTCGGGTGCGGGGATCTTCCCGCAGGACCTCAACCGTGCGATCAACATGAAGACCTGGGACGGTATCTGGCGTCGCGGCCGGGGCGGCACGGTGCGGCTGACGGACCCGGAGGGCACCAATCTCACCTGGACCCTCCACGAGGAGTACTACCACGGGAACCGGCGGGGTTTCGTGGAGAACCCGGTCCGCCACTACGGGCACCTGCACGGTCACCCGCCGGCGCCGCTGGTGTCCCAGGAGGACTGCACCGGCGTCGTCGGCGGTACCACCTCCCATGCCGGCCGGCCGTTCCCCAGCATTCGGCTGCACATCGACGGCGGGCGGCTCGAACGGGTCGAGGGCGGCGGGGAGTACGGGCGCCGTTGGGGGGAGTTGCTGGAGGAGACCAAGAACAACCAGTACCCGGCGTTCCCGCGCAAGGGCCTGTTCTGGATGTGGGAAGCGGCCATCGGCACCCTCCCGTGGATCCGGCGTCCGGACGACGTGCACCTGATCTCCTCGGGTGGCTTCGAGTGGGAGCGCCGCCGCTCCGGCGTGATCCACATCGGGATCGGGACCCGGTGGAACGGCGAGGAGGAGTACTGGGCCGCCGAGCGGAACATGACCTACGGGCACCTGCACGTGCACCTGCTGTTCCCCACGTTCGAGATCGAGACGGTGGACGGCGAGAAGATCACGCTCATCGAGAACGGCCGGCTGACGGCCCTGGACGACCCGGAGGTCCGGGAGATCGCGAGCCACTACGCCGACCCGGACCTGATGCTGACCGAGTCCTGGATTCCGTCCATTCCCGGCATCTCGACGGCCGGCGACTACGCCGACTACGCCGAGAACCCCGAGAAGTACGTGTACTCGCTATGAGCGCGACCGAGGAACTGCGGGCCGCCCGCGACTACCTGCTCACCGTCCGCACCGACTACGACGCCGCCCGCGCGGGTTTCCGGTGGCCCCGGCCGGAACGGTTCAACTTCGCCGTCGACTGGTTCGACGCCGTGCTCGCGGCCGAGCGCCCCGACCAGCCCGGCCTGGTGCTCGTCGAGGAGGACCGCACCACGGCCGCGTACACGTTCGGCGAGCTGTCCCGCCGGTCCAACCAGGTCGCGGGGTTCCTGCGCCATGCCGGCGTCGGCAGGGGCACGCGGATCCTCCTGCTGCTCGGCAACCAGGTCGAGCTGTGGGAGACCACGCTGGCCGCGATGAAGCTCGGCGCGGTGATCATTCCGGCCACGACGCTGCTCGCTCCGGACGACCTGCGCGACCGGGTGGATCGCGGCGACGTCGGCGCGGTGGTGGCCGGCTCGGGCAACACCGCGAAGTTCGCCGACGTGCCGGGAGACTACGTGCGGGTCGCCGTCGGCGAGCCGATCGACGGCTGGCGCGAATACGGCGGCGCGGCCGCGTTCCCCACGGAGCTGCGGGATCCGGCGGACACCCGTGCCGCCGACCCGCTGCTGCTCTACTTCACCTCCGGCACCACCGCGCTGCCCAAGCTGGTGGAGCACACGCACAGCAGCTACCCGATCGGCCATCTGTCCACGATGTACTGGATCGGGCTGCGGCCGGGCGACGTCCACCTCAACGTGTCCAGCCCGGGATGGGCCAAGCACGCCTGGTCGTGCGTGTTCGCCCCGTGGCTGGCCGGTGCGACGGTGTGCGTCTACAACTACGCGCGGTTCGACGCCGGCGCGATGCTGGACGTCCTCGCGTCCACCCGGGTCACCACGTTCTGCGCGCCGCCGACCGTGTGGCGGATGCTCATCCAGCAGGATCTCAAGGAGCGCAAGGACTCGCTGTCGCTGCGCGAGCTGGTCGGCGCCGGTGAGCCGCTCAACCCGGAGGTGATCGAGACCGTCGAGCGTGCGTGGGGTCTGACCATCCGCGACGGTTTCGGCCAGACGGAGACCACGCTGCAGATCGGCAACTCGCCGCGCCAGCCGCTCAAGCTGGGCTCGATGGGCAGGCCCATGCCGGGCTTCGCGATCACGCTGGTCGATCCGGTGAGTGGCGAGCCGGGCGACGAGGGTGAGGTGTGCGTGGACTGCGAGCCGGAGCGGCCGGTCGGGCTGATGACCGGCTACCAGGGCGACGCCGAGCGGATGTCCGCGGCCTTCGCCGGCGGGCGCTACCACACCGGCGACATCGCCTCGCGCGACGGCGACGGCTACGTCACCTACGTCGGCCGCACCGACGACGTGTTCAAGTCCAGCGACTACCGGATCAGCCCGTTCGAGCTGGAGAGCGTCCTGGTCGCGCACCCGGCCGTGGCCGAGGCCGCGGTCGTGCCGGCCCCGGACGAGCTGCGCCTGTCGGTGCCCAAGGCGTTCGTGGTCCTCGTCGCCGGCGCGAAGGCCGACGAGGCCACCGCCGCGGACATCTTCGCCCACTGCCGCAGCCGGCTCGCCCCGTACAAGCGGGTACGCCGCCTGCAGTTCGCCGAGCTGCCGAAGACGATCAGCGGGAAGATCCGGCGGGTCGAGCTGCGGACGGCGGAGGAGCGGCACGCGGGCAGCCGGCCGGCGGGCGAGTACCGCGAGACCGACTTCGACCGGCCTGATCTCTGACTGATCTCCGACTGATCTCCGAGGAGTCTCAATGATCAAGTCAAGCCGCGTGCGTGACCGGCAGAACGGGGGTGAAGCGCCGGTTGTCACGCAGCTGTGCCCTCAGCACGTCGACTCGGCGGCGGGCGAGGGCGATGACGGCTTGGACGTGTTTGAGTCCTTGTCCGCGTTTTTTGAGGTAGAAGTCGCGGTTGGGGCCTTCGCGGATGATGCTGGTCTGCGCGGAGAGGTAGAACACCCGGCGCAGGCGGCGGCTGTAGCGTTTGGGGCGGTGCGGGTTGCCGGTGCGGCGGCCGGAGTCGCGTGGCACTGGGACGAGTCCGGCGGCCGAGGCGAGATGGCCGGCGTCGGTGTAGGCGGCCAGGTCACCGGCCGCGACGACCGGCTCCGCGCCCAGGATCGGGCCGATGCCGGGCAACGATTCGATGATCTCGGC